>JBBQPX010000479.1:0-1510 GCA_038216775.1 Chitinophagales bacterium | reverse complement strand
ATGATAAATCTCTTGAAGAATTGTCTCTTGAAGAATATAAGAATATTTCAGTCGTTTTTGAACAAGGTATTTACCAAGCTATATCCCTTGAAGAATGCGTTAACAAAAGAAATATTATAGGCGGACCTGCAAAAGAAGCTGTCAGTAAACATATTGACAATATGAAAGCTGTCTTTTTCAGTTAAGAGAGATCTCTGGAATGCCCCCTAAAGGAAATCCCCCCTAAATCCAGAATATGCCCACCAGCGGTTCTGTTATCTCCTATAGCATCATCATGTGAAATACCTTTTTCTTTAAGGTCTATAACCTTGACAGGTTTTTCATCAGGGGTTCTGAATTTCGAGATCATCCAACCATCTTGCAAATCGGCAACATAAACGTATGGTAATTGACAATTACCATACCGTTTTTTAATGACCATCCCGTTATTTGGTTCTATCATTGCTCCATGTTCATTGCCATAATGCCTTACAGTATCATCAAAAGTCTTAAATACGTATTTTCCAGCATTGACATTAAACCTGTAGGCTGTTCCCATAGAGCCACGATCAAGTTTTTCAAATTCAGCAGGTTTTTCTGTGTGAACTCCTGCTTGATTTAAAGCACTTGAAAGTACTTGTCCTGCTTCTTTTAATTCACCTGCAAGCAAGCAACCATGTACGTCATCAAGCCCACTGTATATTTCACTTATTTTATCAGCTCTTTCTTCTCTCGGAATTGCTCTTACCCAGTCATTCGGGAGACTGCCTACTTTACTTCCAGAATTAGGAAAAGCATCAGGAAGCTCTTTAATTGTTTTGTGAGACAAAATATTTTCACTTAAAACCCTTGTAAGTCCTGTAAAATTAATGCAATGTTTTTTTGTACAAATCATTTTCTTCTCTTTTATGTTGCTATAGTACTTATTATTAAAACACAGAAGCAAACTAAATTGATTTAAATAACAATATATTAACAATTTACTATATTCTTTGTGTATATGTACTTTTGGGTATATTTATCATAAAACTAAGAAGCCATCTGGTTAAAAAATTATTTTTGAGTGATAACAAAGATTTAAGGCTTCGTGCGAAGCGGGTGTCGGCAAAGTTGAAACGGCTTGCTTGGCAAGGCGGTTTAACTTTGGCAAGACTCATTCTTAAAATTCCCATTTTTTTGATGCTCAGTTTTGTAAATAATAAATCTGAAACTTGACATAAAGAGTAATTAAATCCGATAATCTATTAGGGAAAGATTATTGCGGGTGGGAAAGTTTGAAAGCACAAAAAGTAAGTATAATTATACCGGTTTTTAATGAAATTTTATTTTTTGAACAGCTTCTAAAGAAGGTGGAAGAAGCCGAGTTTTGTTCTTTAATAAAAGAAATAATCATCGTTGACGATGCTTCTAACGACGGTACACGAGATCTTTTAAAAAGATTGGAAGAAGAAAAGCCTTCTGATATGTACAAATTTTATTACCATGCCAAAAACATGGGAAAAGGAGCTGCGATCAGAACAGCTTTAAGTTA
>JBBQPX010000478.1:0-1534 GCA_038216775.1 Chitinophagales bacterium | reverse complement strand
AAAATTCACCTTCATTAATTTCGATTGTTTTGTCGATTAGTTCCATCTTCAGCGTTCCTTTTATTACCAGGAAAAGTTCATCTTCCACATCATGCTTATGCCAAACAAATTCGCCTTTTAATTTAACCAACTTTACATGTTGGTTGTTAAGCTCACCAACAATACGTGGATTGTAATAATCATTGAATAGTGAAAGTTTTTCGGCGAGATTTACTTTTTCCATCATTTCTATTTTGAGGATAAGTTCAACAATTTTTCATGCAGTTCCAAAACCTGCGGAAGTATCATTTGTTGCTCATCATTAACAATAATAAAATCGCAGAGTTTTATTTTAATAGTTTCATCTAATTGCCTATCCATGCGTGCCATAACTTCTTCACGGCTTAAATTATCACGCTGCATGGTACGCAGCATACGAAGTGGGGCAGGGGCGGTAACGCCAATTACATAATCTACATGTTTATGTGCGCCGCTTTCAAAAAACAAAGCTGCTTCTTTTAGTGTATAAGCTACTGCTTGTCCAGCACGCACTGATTGTTCATCCATCCATTTATCAGCATCAGCAAGTGTTGCAGGATGCACAATATTATTTAGCTGTGTTAACTTTTCGGGAGCGTTAAAAACGATATCGGCTAATACTTTTCTGTTCAGTTTTCCATCGGTATAAACAGTTTCTCCAAATTGTTGCTGTATTTTTTTTTTCAGTTCTTCATCTTCATTCATTAACCTTTTGGCTTCATCATCAGCATAATAAACAGGTATGCCAAGTACCTCAAATACCTTAGCCACGGTAGTTTTACCGCTGCCGATGCCGCCTGTGAGTCCGATTTTTAACATGTGCCCTAAATTAAATTTGCGATTTTAGATTGCCGATTTCGGATTTAAAAACACCGTAACCTACAACAAATCTAAAATCGCAAATCTGAAATCTACAATCAATAATTATTTCTTTGGCTCTGCAAGTGGCTTGTTTATGTTAGCCGTCCACTCCATACTAATAGCACTACGCTCAATTTTCAAATAACTTCCAGGACTAACTTCCATCTCTAAAGTGCCATCGTCGCTTACTTTATTTACTTTGCCGTGTATGCCTGCAATGGTTACAATTTTATCACCTTTTTGCAGGTTATTGATAAACTCTTTTTGTTTTTTTGCCTTTTTTGCCTGTGGCCTAATCATAAATAGCCAAAAAACAAGGATCATCAATCCCATCATAATTAAAGTTCCGCTACTACCACCTTTTCCTTGTGGATCCATCATCAAAAAAATACTTAATAATTGCATGTTGTGTTTTTATTTGTTTAAAAAGTTTGATTCTTTATTTTGCATTCTCTACATCTCCGGTTAAAATCAACATTGGGAATTCCGGTTTGGCGTTGGAATTTACCGTAATAGTTTTATAAGCATTGCCCACTCTGCCTTTACTGTCGAAAACTACTTTTATAAAACCTATTTCGCCTGGCATAACTGGCTTTTCCGGCTTTTGGGGAACTGTGCAACCGCAAGAAGCATGCGCTTCTATAATTACCAATGG
>JBBQPX010000477.1:0-1571 GCA_038216775.1 Chitinophagales bacterium | reverse complement strand
AATAAAACAATGTCATATTATTATTTTTCCAATATATTAACTCACCCCATCACATCTGCGATGCTTTGCCCCTCTCGACGAGTAGAGCTACTCTTTATACATATCTTTTTAAGTGTACCCGTATCAAAATATCAATAATAGTCTTTCTTATAAACCTAATTTTTAAATGGCAACCTCAGTAGAAAATCAGCGATAACAGCCCTAAACCTAATTACCTTATTTGGGCTTTATAGTTTTCTGATAGAACTTGATAAAATTCTCATATTCTTCCATGTAACTAATCTTTCGATGATGTTCGGGCTGGTTAAGGATGTATTTACATACTTTTGCTATATCACCTTTTGATACTGAAAAAGCGGAACAGGTATCCTGCCATTTAAATTTGCCCTGACAAAATTTGTTTTCATTAATGAACCTTTCCGAGCTATTCGCCACTTAAGAGGCAATAATTTCTTCAGAAATGTTTGGTGCGCGGGAGATCAGAAAATGTACGTGTTCCGGATTCGCATAAATAGCATAGAGGTGACTATCATTATTTTTAACTATTCCGGTAATGTATTTTTCGATACGCTCCCTGTGCTGTTCAACAATCAAAGGCAACCGATGTAAAGTAGTAAACACAAAATGTGTGTAAAGGTTATTGTATTCAACTTTCATAAATAAGGTAATAAGGTTTGGTTATATTAATTATCTCCTTTCTACTGAGGTTTTTTCTTTAAAAATAAGGTTTTTTGAGACATCATAATAGGGTTTAATTCTGTTGTTTTAGCTTATTTAATAAAAAACTTTTTAAATTAGGGTTGAGAACAAATCATGACTTGTGTATAAAGAGTAGCTACGAGTAGAGAGGGGCAAAGCGAGTACTGCGAGCTTGGGGTGAGTCAATAAAACGATGAATCTGAAATGCGACATTTATTTATTCTTATAACTTACAACATTCTTTAAGGTAAAAAAAAGATGCACCCATCACTGACTGCATCTGAATATGATAAAACTGATAAATTAGCTTGCTTTTAAACGGACGGAAATCACTCCATCGATTTTTTCCTGAGCATAATCCAAACTTATTTTCATCTTGCTGACATTTTCTGAAGGACTATTAAACATGGCGTCGTTCATAATATTCTCGCAGATCGCGCGAAGCCCTCTTGCCCCAAGTCGGAACTCGACGGCCTTATCAACAATAAATTCTAGCGCTTCTTCTTCAAAGCTCAGTTCAATATTGTCGAGCTTAAATAACTTCACATATTGTTTGATGAGCGAATTCTTCGGATCGGTTAGAATGCTCCGCAATGCTTTCCGGTCGAGTGGCTCCAGATAAGTCAATACAGGGATACGTCCAATAATTTCAGGAATTAGGCCAAAAGATTTTAAATCCTGAGGTGCAATATATTGGAGCAAATTTTCACGATCTAAATGATCGGCTTTCTTCTGAGCGCCGTATCCAACAATCTTGGTATTCAGGCGTTGTGCAATTTTTTTCTCGATGCCATCGAATGCGCCACCACAAACAAACAGAATGTTTTTGGTATCAACTGGAATCATTTTTTGCTCCGGATGTTTACGTCCTC
>JBBQPX010000476.1:0-1655 GCA_038216775.1 Chitinophagales bacterium | reverse complement strand
AATAGAAGAGCTTTTTTCTAAATTAAAAACACTATACAACGCTGGAAAAATACAGGAGTGCATAATTGTCGCTGAAGAAATACTAAAAACTGATTCCAATCATTTTTTTACTCTTTGCTATTATGGAAGGTCTTTATACTTAGCTGAAAGATATGTAGAATCCCTCAAAATTCTTGATCGTTGCCTTGAAGAAGAAAAACAATATTATTTTCTGTGGTCATTTAGGGGAGATGTTTATTACAAAATGGGCGAGTATATTGAAGCTGTTAAAGATTACTATGAAGCTGAGGAACATGAACAACGTAAATTTTGGCGTATTGCAAATGAAAAGATCCCGGTGGCCATTGGAGAACAACTTAATACATTGGATAATTATCTTGACTACCTTAATGAAGACAAGATACAAGACGAAATCAGCTATTTTAGAAAGTCACAATATTATCTATCTACAAGAGCTGGAATACACCTTACATATAAAGAAAATGATATAGGAATAAAAAGAGCGATCGAAGCATTAAAAAAGGTAATCGAAATTAATCCGAATAATTGGTTTGCTATCAATCAAATTGTTGAAACGTTGGAATCATTGGCAAGCAAACAAACAACAGAAGGAGAAAAACAGGAAGCTTTAAATAATATAGATATTGCCCTAGTCTATAATCCGGACAGTTATCATTTAATCGCAAGAAAAGCAATTTTACTTGATGCGCTTGGTGACAATAAACAGGCAATGGAGTTAATTAATATTGCAAAACAAAATGATCCTGATAATCCTGATTTAGATTTTGTTTACAGGAAAATAAATGATTTAGAGGATACCCAAATAAAAGAACAAGTAAATGGCGAACAAAAAGTTTACAGAGGAACATTAGAAAAGCCAATAGTTTTTCTAGAAAGTATAATCATTACAGCTCAAAACATAGACACCATTGATTTCAATAAAGTAATTTATTGTGAAATTACTCCAAAGGGAGCTATGGGCAATGAAGGCGGGATTCTTATGTATGTATTGACTGGAGAAGACACTTTGAATACTTACGAAATCAATATCGAAATAGATGAACAAACTTTCAATGCCGTGTCAGAACGAATTAGTCAAAATGTAAATCTTTTTATTAACTACTATGGTGGTATGGGAAACCATGTTTATGTTAAAAAAAATACTAAACTTGAAATTGATGAAAAATATAATTGTTTTTGGTATCATTCACAAAACGCTAAATTGAAAATAAATAGTTCTGTTCAGGGTGTCTTTCTTTCTGCAGTTGCTGATATGACTGGTAAGTAGCAAGGACTGTCCTTAAGTAGCAAGGACTGTCCTTGCTAGTCCTTCATTGATTTGACATATTTATTTTGCTACAATACAAACATATGAATAAGAACTCAAAAATAATCTCAAAAGTAGCTTTAAAAAAGGTTTTGGACCAGAATGCGGAAGCGTTGAAGTCCTATGGTTACTATAAGAAAACAACCGATCTTATTGACCGTGCTGATATTGCGTTGGGAAGAAAACCAGCTTTCAGGTCGGCGACTGGCTCAACACTTAATTTTGAAATGAAAGCTTATGGAACCTACTCAACAACCGCGCACAAAATTTAAGACGGCGCAAGATTGGTATAATTTTCTGCAATCCAAAAATGGGAGCATAAGCGGAC
>JBBQPX010000475.1:0-1696 GCA_038216775.1 Chitinophagales bacterium | reverse complement strand
AACCGGTTTACCATATTCTTCGTTTTCATTTAGTAAATACTTATAAACCTGTTTGTATTCCGGATACACAACCCAATACTCCAGCACGCCGTTTTCCTCGTACAAATCAAATTTGTATTTGGTTTCGGTTTTTGTGTTGCCTGGGCTTAGTATTTCTACAATCAAATCTGGAGCACCATCAATATACCTCTGGTCTGATAATTTATCTTCATCACAAACAACGATAATATCCGGTTGCACTACAGTCGTTATTTCATCATCCCGCAATTTTATTTTTCGGAAAGGCTTGCCTTTCAACCTTACATCTACGGGGGCAAAAAATGGTTTGCAGGCTTTTTTCTTTAAGAAATTACCAAATTCAATATAAATATTGCTTGCTATCCTTTGGTGAGTAGAGGTTGGTGCCGGACTCATTCTAAAAATCCTGCCTTTTATTAACTCAATCCGTTCTTTAAAATTCCAGGTTAAATAATCGGCATAGGTAAAGCCCAAAGGACTTTCCGGTTCTTCTACTTTAGTTTCGCTAAAGTCGTCGTTTTGTATGGTGAGGTATTTTTTCAATTACTGATTAATACAATTTTACTTTTGCAGCACTGTTTTTAATGTATGTGCCCCAGGTTAGGTTATCCATACCTTCCTTATGCTCCTGTGCTTTTTCAATAGCATAGGTTGCCGCTGTTTCTACCACCCAGTCAAAGTTTTCCTGTCCTACGCTTTTTACTTCTGCATCCGGCGCAGGGTTACAGAAATCGATGGCATAAGGTACACCATCTCTTAAAGCTAATTCAACCGTATTAAAATCATAACCGAGGTAATGGCATATACGCAAAACAATATCTTCCATTAATTTATATCTTTCTGCATCTGGTTTAAAATCGGCAACATAACGCAGATGATGCGGGTTGCGTGGTTCGTAAGGCATAATGCGAACATACTTGCCACCAATGCAATCGCACCTATAATATTCATCAAATTTAATTTCTTCCTGGAGCATCATTACCAACTGCTCTGTTTCTGCATGTTTTTCAAAAAACTCTTCCATGCTGTTCAACTGGTAAACACTCTTCCAGCCACCGCCTGAAAAAGGCTTCATGTAAGCCGGAAAACCGATGTATTTAAAAATTCCTTCCCAATCCATAGGGTAGGCAAGATTGCTGAATGATTCTTCGCTGGTATCCGGCGGTAAATCTCTTGAAGGTAGAATTACAGTTTTAGGAACCGGTACACCAATTTTTGTAGCCAAACAGTTATTAAAAAACTTTTCATCTGCACTCCACCAGAATGGATTGTTGATAACCGTAGTGCCGCATAAGGCTGCATTTTTAAGGTAAGCTCTGTAAAACGGAACATCCTGCGATATACGGTCGAAAATTACAGCATAGCCAGATGGCTCACCTTGCATAACTTTATCAATATGTACAGCTTCTGCCACTATACCATCAATTTTTTTACTGTTCACCCTTTCGATAAATGCTTCAGGAAAACTTCTTTCCTTTCCGAATAATACGCCTATTTTCTTCATAGCTCTAATTTTTTAGTGTTAATGATTTTTTTTTTGCAGATTTATTACCTTGCTCAAATATATTTTTTAGCGGGCAATAAAACAAATTATATTTGCCCCTATCCCCTAAAGGGGGAGAAGAAACTCCTATCCCCTAAAGGAGAAGAAACTCCTATCCCCTAAAGGGGGAGAAGA
>JBBQPX010000474.1:0-1707 GCA_038216775.1 Chitinophagales bacterium | reverse complement strand
CCATTGGTAAGATAATTATCCATCAATTCCGGATTCTTATCTCTGAATAAAATATACAGCTTAATCTTATCTGTATTCAACTTTGCTATTTCGGCAATAACCGGAAGGGTTTGAGCGCTATCACCGCACCAGGCGTCCGTAATCACCATCCAGGTATTATTATGCTGCAAGCTTTCTACGGCATTTTTTAATTTGGAATCAATCACAATAGTTTTATGAATCCTCTGGGTTCTGGCAAGGTTCAATTTTGTAAATGCTATTAATTCCTTTGGAGCGTTTATTGAACTTGTTTTTCCATCTTCAACCCATTCCCCAAATTGCCTTAAATAACTGTCGTAGGTAGTTAAACCTAATGCGTTTAATAATGTGTTCATTTTTTATTTTTTTGATTGATAAATTCCGTGTTGTCCAAACTCGATAAGTTGTTTTGGTTTTATATAACCTTGGGTGTAGGTGATTATCTTACCATCAGCATCTGTAATTATCAAAGTTGGATAGGCGTTTACGCCATATTTTTCTGCCAAGGCCGGGCCATCGCCCTTTTCCATATCAATAGCAACACTTATAAAATTGCTGTTAAAATATTCGCCGGCAGTTTTGTCGGGGAAAGTATTTCGCTTCAACATTTTACAAGGGCCACACCAGGACGCATAAGCATCCAGAAAAATAAGTTTGTTTTGCTTTTTGGCCTCGGCTAAAGCTTTGTTCCAATCGGCTTCAATAAACTGAATTCCCTGCCCGGTTTCGTTTGTTATAGTAGTTTCCGTGGAAGTTTTTGATGTTGGAATAACTGCATAAACCACAATAGCTGTAAGTATTAGCAGGCCTGATAAAATCATTTTCATATACTTTTTAAAAGTATAGACGGTTGTCTATTTTATTCCTTACAACGGGAGATTTTGTATTAACATTTTATTATTAAAGAAGCAGGAATTTTATTTTTCGGTACTGCAAAATGCAATGTATTCGATAGGTCAATACTTAATCCTTCACCCACCATATTCCAATTACAAATAAATGTACAGCCAGAAAAATTTAAAGTAAGTTTTGCACCAATCGCTTCGTTGGTATCAGGCATCCTCACTTTTAAATAGCTTGCATTCCCGCCTTTATTAATAACGAATCAAAATAAGCAAGGGTAATATCTGTGGGCTTATTTTTGAGGTAAAAGACTTGCCAGATTTATAAATGTTCCTCCAGCATTTTTTTAATTTTCTCCTTTGCTAAATCAGGTAGTGGCTCTTCGGCCGTTATATGCTTACTTTCTTTACAAATTTCAGATGCTTGCTTTTCGAACCTTTTACAATATGTACACATTGAAAGATGAAACATTAATTTAAATTTTTCTGCAAAAGACAACTTTCCCTCCTCCTTTTTTGCGGTAAGGAAAGTCGCTTCTTTGCAACTAATCATAAGGTATTTCATCATTATTTTCTTCACTTCATTCAAATTTATATCCAGTTTTTTTCAACACAGTCACGCATTTGCAGCCTTGCCCTGTGTATTAAAACCCAGTAGTTAGACGAACTTATTTTTAGAACCTTACAAATTTCATCAGATTCTAAATCCTCCAGGTATTTTAGTGTAAAAACCATTTGCTGCATTTTTTTAAGGTGGTCTTTACACAAGTTTATTATCTTTCGAATTTCTTTTCGTTCTGTTTGATTGTCAGACGCTTGCCAGTCCTTTGGCAACTTGTTTTTTGTC
>JBBQPX010000473.1:0-1726 GCA_038216775.1 Chitinophagales bacterium | reverse complement strand
AATTTTGTTTTTAATTCAATCAATTCTTCTTTTTTTTGTTCCAATTCATTTATATCTGTACTCAAAATTCCACGTCTATAATTATTATAGTTAAATACATAG
This sequence comes from Chitinophagales bacterium, assembly GCA_038216775.1. Lineage (GTDB taxonomy): Bacteria > Bacteroidota > Bacteroidia > Chitinophagales > Chitinophagaceae > Ferruginibacter. Next base: position 1,624 of record JBBQPX010000473.1, on the reverse strand, counting down.
AAAAACATTTGAACAAAGCCGTGACTTATTATTATTGTTAATAAAGGTAAACCAATTGCAAAAAGGAAGCCTAGCTGTTGTACTACATGGTTCTCTGCTTTTTCAACTGATAAAGCCAGGTAAATACAATAAGCTTCTGTTAACGCAAGAAAAGTTTTTAATAGCCATGTTGGATTGGTTGGAACATAACCAATTATAGATTTTATAAGATTTTCAAACCATTCTATATTTAGTGTTTTTTTAATCTTTAAAATAAGAGAATCATTTTCGATCTTATATGATTTCATTACGGGATGTTTTATGTGGTAAATTTCATAATAAAAAGCATTTAATAAAGCTGTAACAACTAAACCTCCTGCTATACCAAATGCTGGAAGTTGTGCAGTAGTGATTTGAAATTTAAAAAAACGCAAATATTCAAATTCTGTCAATCCGAAATATTGACTTGTTCTCTCAGCATAAAAATACTGGAATACACCCAGAGCAATAAGTGCACCTAACAACAAAAATAAAACACCAATAGCAATTAACATCATAGTTGCTTGTGGCGGATTCAAGCGGTAAGTGCAAAACCCTTTGCCTGTAAGTGATTTCGAATCATTTTATCGTGAACTTCTTTTGGTGTCTTAAAACCCAAGAGTTTCATGGGTCTATTATTTATTTTATCTTGAACATATTGAATTCTTTCATCTGCAACCTTGCTAAAATCTGTTCCTTTAGGGAAATAATACCTGATAACACCATTTCTGTTTTCAATACTACCCTTTTCCCAGCTGGAATATGGATTGCAAAAATATGAAACAATTTTAATTATATCATTAATTTCTTTATGTCCCGCAAATTCCAGTCCATTGTCGTAAGTGATTGATTTAAGGAATCCTAGTGGGTATTTTAATAATGTGAATGATAATGCTAAATTGGTTTGGACACTGGTTTTTACTTCCAATTTAGCCATTGTTGTATAGCGAGAAACTCTTTCTACTATTGTTAACAAAGCCCCTTTGCCATTTCTTGCCGAGACCACTAAATCAGCTTCAAGGTGTCCAATTTCTTTTCTCTCCTCAATTTTAGAAGGTCTTTCATTAATTGAAACCCTATCAGGTATTTTACTCCCTTTTGTTTTCCGCAATTTACTTTTTGCAAGTCTTTGGTGTCTTTTTCTTGGTAAATACAAACCTAATTCAGGTTTTACGTTGTAAATATACTGATAAATAGTTTCATAGCTCACTTAATGCTCTGAATGTTCCATTTCTAGCCTGCCTGATACTTGCTCAGGAGTCCATTGGTCTTGCATTATCCTGTCTTCAATATATTTTCGGGTGAATTCATCAGGAATTCTTTTTCTTTGATGGGCTTTAGATTTTCTCTTCTTAGCCTGTTTATGGGCATCTGCAGCAAGATACAGTCCTTTTGAAGATTTATTTCTCTTTAATTCTCTTGAAACAGTAGAGACACTTCTCCCTATTTCCCTTGCTATGTCTTCTTGTCCTTTGCCTTCTGCATTTCTTACAGCTATCAAATCTCTTTCTTTACTTGTTAAATGATTGTATTTCTTTTCCATTGTTACTCTGACTCCTTTTTTAAAATTCTATCAGAGTTTTGCACTTAATTATTGAACGCGGGC
>JBBQPX010000472.1:0-1763 GCA_038216775.1 Chitinophagales bacterium | reverse complement strand
TGTAAACGTTTCCTACTCTCCGCCGGATAGTACAAACCAATTGCGTGATATAAAACCAATTATTAAAGTTTCAATTGTAGATTATTTCTGGTACTATATTATTGGCGCTGCAATTTTATTATTGCTGATTATTTATTTGCTGTACAGGTATTTTAAAAAGAGAAAAAAATCTGCACCGTTAAAGCCAACATCTCATTTATCAGCTTTTGATGAAGCAATGGAGGAGTTGAAAAAACTGACGCAGATTGATTTAAGAGACGCTGCCGGAATAAAAATATATCACAGTCGGTTAGCCGAAATTTTTAAGAATTATATCGGCTGCAGGCAAAACAAAAACATGGCTAATGAAACAACAAGCGATTTATTAATCAGCATAAAAAATAACTACCTACAGCTGGAAGGTATTTCCAAATTGGCTACAGCATTACGTTCTACGGATGCTGTTAAGTTTGCAAAATATCTGCCGCTATCAAGCGAAAGCGAAGATAATCTGCAAAAAATAAAGGACACCATAAGTACTATTGAACACAAAACCCCAAACACAAAACCCACAACCTAGTTTGTTCTACGACTATTTTGAAAATATAACTTTTGGCCAGCCGTGGTTTTTTTTATTACTGATTGTAATACCAGTGTTGATTTGGTGGTATGCTGCAAAAAACAAAAAACGTCAAGGTTCAATAATCATTTCTGATGTGTCTGCGAAAGGTTTATCATCCTGGAAAACAAGTTTTCGTTCTTTGCCGTTTTTATTGAGATTGCTTGTTATTGTTTTTATTATAGTTGCGCTTGCTCGCCCACAAACTATGTACGAGGAGCAGAATGCCGAAGGCGAAGGTGTTGATATTGTTTTGTGTATTGATGTTAGTGGAAGTATGACTGCACAGGATTTAATACCAAACCGGCTTGAAGCAGCAAAAAATGTTGCTATTGATTTTGTAAATAAAAGAGTAACCGACCGTGTTGCGGTTGTTATATTTTCCGGAGAAAGTTTTACGCAATGTCCCCTTACAACTGACCATCGTGTTTTAATATCAGCTATTGAAAATATCCGCAATGGTTTACTTGAAGATGGAACTGCTATAGGTTCTGGGCTTGGCACAAGTGTGGACAGACTGCGTGAAAGCAAATCAAAAAGTAAAGTAGTTATTTTATTAACCGATGGCGAAAACAATGGCGGACTAATCGACCCGCAAACAGCAAAGGAAATCGCCAAAGCCTTTCAGGTAAAAGTTTATACTATTGGCGTTGGCACAGATGGCTATGCGCCACAACCTGTTAATACGCCCATGGGAGTTGTCATGCAACAGGGCAAGGTTTCTATTGATGAAAAACTGTTGAAGCAAATTGCAAGTGAAACCGGCGGCAAATATTTCCGTGCAAAAGACAATGAAGGCCTTACCGGTATTTACGATGAAATAAACAGCCTCGAAAAGTCAAAGGTCGAAATTTCAACCACAACAAAATACACTGAAAAATTTTTCCCTTTTATAATGGCAGCTTTGGCGTTGCTTTTTTTAGAAATGCTACTGAAGTTTACGCTGTTTAGGAAATTTCCATAGGAATTGGATGGCTAAAATTATAACGCACAGATAGTCTTTCAAAAAGCTGTTATCAGTAACTAATCATATTCTCACTTTAATTCGTGAAATTTGCCTCTAATGAATGCAACCGTATATAAAAGCACCGGCAGTTGGTATATTGTAAAAGATGAAACCGGCAAACAATTTAATGCCCGCATATTGGGTAAGTTTAAAATTGAT
>JBBQPX010000471.1:0-1781 GCA_038216775.1 Chitinophagales bacterium | reverse complement strand
TATTAATACAAGTACAGAAAGGATAATATCTTTTGTAAAAGTTTGTATGGGTGTTAACGGAATACAATCTCCAAAGCAACCACATGCCCTTATTTTACCACTAAATAAAACAAAGCTGGTTAAAAAAGTAAAGAAAGCCATCAACAAAAGTAGAAGCCACGATACCATATTTTTTCTCCAGCCAATAAGCAACGCAACACCCAAAACTACTTCCAGCATTATCATAAAAATAGAAAATAGCAATGCATGTTCATTTAGCCGCAGCATTAGTCCTTTCATAATGCCTTCTGATGCCCAAACCTCAAAAAACTCCTGCATTTTATATGCAAGCCCCAACGGGTCAATTGCTTTTACTAAGCCGGAAAAAATAAATAATGTGCCTACGAGCACACGGGAAATATTTACAAGAAATTTCATATTCACAATCAATTTTAATATTCAGTTTATCCTAAGCCCTGTGTAATTCCTCATCAATTAATATTAATCCAAACACAGCATAATTAATAATGTCGTAAAAGTTAGCATCAATGCCTTCACTTATTAATGTTTTTCCTTTATTAATAAGTATTTGTTTAATTCGTAGAATTTTTGCCAACGTTAAATCTACAAAGCTTTCCTGGCTCATCTCCCGCCATGCTTCGCCATAGTCGTGGTTTTTATCCAGCATTAGCTTTTTCGCTATAGCAACTTTTTGTGTATACAATTCCTCCACCTTTTCGTAAGGAAGCTCTTCCCACTCATCATCGTGTATATCAAGTTGTATTAAACCAATAATGCCGTAATTAACTATCCCTTTAAATTCGCTGATAATATCATCTCCAATTTTTTGCACACCGGTTTCCTGTATGGTACGTATGCGTTTTGCTTTAATGTAAATTTGGTCGGCCACAGAAATGGTTCGGTACACACGCCAAGATGTGCCGTAATCTTTAGTTTTCTGAAGAAAAATATTTTTGCAGCTTTCAATCGCTGTGTCGTATTGTAGGTTCGTATTCATTTATCAATGTGCATTTGTAATTCTGATTATACTAATATTTAGCCCGATGCAATTTGCCATCGGTATTATACCATTTAAGATTTAAACGAAGTCCTGCTGAATACTTATTAAATCAATGGTATAACTTAGTGCGATATTACTTCAAAAATAATTGAAAAACACTTGATGAACAGCATAAACTGCAAAGGAAAACTTTTAAACCTTGATGAGCCGGTTGTAATGGGTATTATTAATGCAACACCCGATTCATTTTATGAAGGTCATTTAAAACTGCAACCAGAAGGAATATTATCACTTGCGGGTAAAATGATTAATGATGGAGCAGCTATTTTAGATATTGGCGGCCTTAGCACAAAGCCAGGTAGTATGCCAATACCAATACCCGAAGAAATAGATAGGGTTGTAGCGGTAATTGAAAGTGTTCATAAAAGATATCCCGATGTAATATTATCAGTAGATACTTACAACAGTAAAGTTGCCAAAGCTGCAGTAGCAGCCGGTGCCAGCATTGTAAACGATATAAGCGGCGGCAATAGCGATGGCGAAATGCTTGCAACTGTGGCGGCTTTGCAGGTGCCCTACATTTGTATGCATATGCAAGGTACTCCCGCCAATATGCAAAATAATCCTGTTTACAATGATGTTGTTAAAGAGGTTTTAGATTTTTTTATTTTTAAAATAGCTGCATGCAAAAAAGCGGGAATAAATGATGTAATTATTGACCCCGGATTTGGTTTTGGTAAAACCATTCAGCATAATTTTCAGTTGCTAAAAAATCTATCTA
>JBBQPX010000470.1:0-1787 GCA_038216775.1 Chitinophagales bacterium | reverse complement strand
GCCCTTGCATTTGTGGTGGGTTCGTATTCTCTTTTTCATGGCTACATAAAACATCATCGTTCATTTACACCGGTTATTATTTTCAGCATTGGTTTTGTTTTCCTTATTCTTAAGCAGGTTTTTCATGAGCGGGAAATACCTCTTTTAATAGTTGCAGTTGTTTTTATTATCAGCGCACATTATTATAACTATAGGCTTTGTCATCGCAGCAAATGCTCTTCTCCGCATCATAAGCATTAATTCACTGCAAGGTTTTGTTTATATTTATTGCTTAATATTAACAAGATGAAAAAAATTTACTACGCCTGTGTGCTTTCGTTGCTTGCAGTTACCGCAACTGCACAATCAAAATCAGCTGGCGCTGATGAACAAAAAGTACGCTCCTTACTCGAAACCCAGCGGCTGGCATGGAATACAGGCGACCTAGAAACTTTTATGGCAACCTACTGGCAAAGCGATTCGCTAATGTTTATTGGTAAAAGTGGCGTTACGTATGGCTGGCAAAACACATTAAATAATTATAAAAAAGGCTATCCTGATACTGCCGCTATGGGTAAGCTTAGTTTTGATATATTGGAAGTAAAAAGGTTATCGGTTATGTATTTTTTTGTGGTGGGCAAATGGCATTTAAACCGAAGCATTGGCGATGTTGGTGGGCACTTTACGCTGCTGTTTAAAAAGGTAAAAAACAAATGGATTATTGTGGCAGACCATAGTAGCTAAAAGTAAAGTTGAAAAACATTAAAGCCTCCATTTTCTTTTTAGGTGGATGAAAAGGGCAACAAAACTTACAATTAAGAACCCATAGTACAGGTAATTTACCCAGGTTAAATTATCTTCAAAAAAGGCCAACCCTTTATAAATACCCAAAAACACATTTACCATCATCCATATTAGTACAATGGCAATGGTATTTAATATCCTTACCAGAAATTCTCTTGTTTCCTCTTCCATTACTTTGCTAAACGATATTTAACTTTTGCTTATTTAAAGCTACAACATAGCAACAAATGAAAATGTTTAATACCCGGCAAATTAAGTAAATCAATTGTTAAGTTACTTTATCAAAAGATTTTTAAATGCTGCGCTATCCCCTTTAAAAACATTGAAGTCAACAAAAGTCTCAATGCCGTTTACACGTCCCTTTTCATTATGTTGCCAAATTGTCCAGTTGCGTTCTATACGTGGCTTACCTTTTACATAGTAGTGAGCGACCCATAATGGATAGTCGTCAAATTTTCCTGCCAAAAAATTTGTATAAAAATCTACGTTAGTGTAAATAATGGGCTTTACCTTATAGTGCTTTTCAATCATCAGCAACCAGTCTTTCGCCCTTTGTTGAATATCTGCTACTGACGCTCCATTTGCAGTTTCTATATCCAGCACCGGAGGCATATCGCCTTTTGTAAGAATTACTGTTTCTATAAAATTTTCCGCCTGTGCCTTGCCGCTTTTACTGCTGATAAAAAAATGATAGGCGCCCCGGGGAACCATTGCCTGTTTCACATTAAACCAGTTTTTTCTAAAATCGTTATCAACACGGCCCAGCCCTTCTGTAGCTTTAATAAAGGCAAAGCCAATTTTTACTTCTTTATCCTCCATAGCTTGTACAGCTTTCCAATCAATATTGCGCTGGTATTTGCTAACATCAATACCATGAATCGCATAATTTACCGGTAAATCAATACCAAATGCCGCATAACGCCTGAATTTAGGCCTGTTGAAATAATCATTTATGTAATACAAGGCTACTGCTACAATAGCTAGCAATATTACAGGTGTTATTA
>JBBQPX010000469.1:0-1798 GCA_038216775.1 Chitinophagales bacterium | reverse complement strand
GATGCCTGAAAAGCCATGGTTTCCAAACCATTTATTTTCTTATTATCCTGCTTGGCCAAAGCCATTATTTCTTCCTCCACACTAACCGCGGTATTACATGGCATCATTTTAGGATAAAGCAATGCGCCTAAAAATTCAGGCTTCATGCTTTGTAACATGCCAATCGGCATTTTCAGGCTATCATTAAAATAATCAGTCAGTCGTTTATAGTCTTCGGGTTTGTAAAAATCTTTAAGTTTCTTTCCGCCTTTCATACTCATCAGCATCAAACCACCAAACAATGTTGAGGGATCATCCAGATCTAATTCCAGGTAGATTTCACTACTGTTTTTTACCGCCTGTTTTAATGATGAGCTGAAATTAATATCATCTTTGCATAATAGATGAAAAGTGCCAAATAGGTAACTTGGCATGGTTAAACCATTGCCGCTTATTTCCCAAAGCAAGCTGTTATCATCCTTATTAGTTTCAGGAGAAATTTTAGAATTTTGTGCACAAACAGTTGTTGCCAAAAATAAAATGCAGGGCATTAAAAAAGACTTCATACGGTATAATTTACATCTAAAATTAACGATAAGATTTTTAACCTGACACTATTTAGTATATTAGCTGAAACATCATCATTTGAAGCACCTTTTTTTCTCAATATTTTTATCATGCTTCATCATTGCCGGGTTATTCGCTCAAAAAAATATAACGGCTTTTGGTAAAGTTGATAAGGAAGATTTGCTGATGACCGATTGTTCATTTGACAAAGGCGCCGATGCTTTTGTGTTGCTTGATTGTGGAAGTACTTATTATGATAAAGGCTCGGTTAATACTTTATTCAACACAATTTTTGAAAGACGTACCCGAATAAAAATTCTAAAAGAAAAAGGTCTGTCTCTTGCAAATGTAGAAATACCATTTTACAGTCACAACAACGAAGAAAAAGTTTTAAAACTTAATGCGGTAACTATTAATGTTGATAAATCAGGTAAAGTTTACACAACCGAGGTTAAGAAAAACTCTATATACAACAAACGAATAAATGCCTATTATTCAAAAGTTATTTTTGCTTTTCCAAATGTAAAGGTTGGTAGTATTATAGAGTACACCTATACAATAGAAAGAGAAACAATGTCCAGTATTCCCAGTTGGTATTTTCAAGGTAGAATACCAGTACGGTATAGTGAGTACCAATTAAAAATACCCCAAACTTTTCGATTCTCAATATTGCCTGCGGTTATTGATACTATTGAAGATAAGCAGGAAGTAATAAGTGAATTAATTACCTCAAGTAGCGGTGCATTGGTAGAAACTCCTTCTTTAAAAAGCAATTACATAATGCGCAATTTGCCCGGCATTAAAGATGAGCCATTTATGGGATCTGCAAAAGATTACATGCAACGTTTAGAGTTTCAACTTTCCCAAATTGTTTACGATAATAACCATGTGCAGGATATTAGTTTAAAATGGAAAGACGTTATAGAAAAACAATTAACTAGCGACGAAGATTTTGGCCTGCAGCTAACAAAAAATATTTCAGGTTCAGCTACTGTAATTGGCGAGGCTATAAAAATAATTGACTACGAAAGCAGGATGAAATTTATTTATGAGGAAGTGCGCAAAAATTTTATATGGAATGAGGAATATGATATTTATACTGACAATGGTATTGCAAGAACCTGGGATTTAAAAAAAGGAAATACGGCGGATATTAATTTAATGCTAATTAAGCTCTTGAACGATGCCGGTGTAAAAGCAGTTCCAATTTTATTTAGTACAAGAGATAATGGACTTGTAAGCCCGCTGTACC
>JBBQPX010000468.1:0-1802 GCA_038216775.1 Chitinophagales bacterium | reverse complement strand
TGAATGCCATTAAAGGCTGTGATGCTGTGTTATCCGCCATCGGCGGTGCAGAAGATGGCAGCGACAAAACCCGTTCGCTAGGTATGAAAAACATTATAGCACAAATGCAAAATGCCGGCGTAAAAAGAATTATTGCACTTGGAGGCATGGGTGTTTTAAATGCTGGTCAGCAAGATTCTACTGAAGAAAATTCACTGCTTATCGATTCAGACGATTATCCCAAAAAGTATCTTGCGGTAGGCCTTGAACATAAAAAGGCTTACGAACTTTTAAATGAAAGTGACCTTGATTGGACTTTTATTTGCCCCGCTGACATTTTAAATGCAGACGCAACCGGTAGTTTTGTTACTGCAGCAGATTATTTGCCAGAACCAAATAAATATAAAATATATGCAGGCGATTTGGCCATGTGTATGCTTAATGAGCTTACCCGAAACGAATATGTGAAGCATCGGGTGGGTATTTCAAACTAAAATAAATTCATAGATTATCTTGTTTTTTTGTGAACAAACATTTAAGCAATGATTTGGCGGAAGTGGCGACGCTCCGTTCAAAAGTGGTAATGCTATTTAGCTTTTATCGACAAGTAGAAATATGCACAAACTACTTGCAGATTCTATTTGCAAGTCAACGGCACTTTCAATTTAAAAAAATGAAAAGTTTTATCCTCCTCTTAATTCTCTTAATTTCAACTTCTGTATTTAGTCAGGCTCCAGCAAAAGATTCAACAGTTTTACAAGATGAATTTATAAAGAAAAAAATTGTTGGTAAATGGAAAGATCAAAATTCAACTATCGTTTTTAAGAAGAATGGCACACACACTATTGTATTTGATGATGGTAAGCAATATTATGGTACATGGGCCATTCTCAACAATATTTTATCTTTTAGAGAAGAGTTAAATGATGATGATTTTTCCCCATCCATTTCTTTTTCAGCTTATATAATAATTTATTTTTCACCTTCCAGGTTTGAATATCAATCAACCGATACTAAAGAAGATGCAACAATATGGACGGCATTAAAAATAGAAAAGAAGAAATGAATAAACTTTATATAAGCATCCCACAAACATTATCAGCCTATTTTTCACCGTACATTCCTCAAACCAAAACATATTGAAACATTAACCTTTATGTTTATCTTTAGTACATCATTACTTTAACTCCTAAAAATATTACCATGAAAAAGATAATTGGCCTGCTGATTTGCATAATCAGTTTAACTACAACTCATGCGCAGGATGTTTGGTCATCCTGGAGCCATGCTATTTCAACAAAAGGTTATGAAGGGCATCGCTTTAAACTGCAGGCTTCCGTTAAAGCACAAGTTGTGGATGATAGTGCTGCTGCAAGAATATGGGCGAGGGTAGATAAAAAATCCGGCGCCGGTTTCTTTGATAATATGTGGCAAAGGCCTGTAAGAAGCAAGGAGTGGAAAACATACAGCATTGAAGGAAAGATAGATGATGACGCTACGCAACTTGTGGTTGGTATGCTTTGCGAGTTGAATGGAAAATTTTACTTTGATAACTTTAAAGTAGAAGTAGAAAAAGAAGCCGGCAAATGGGAAACAGTATTTGCTGAAGATTTTGAAAAAGCCACAAATGGTTTTACTGCGGGGATTGGCATGGGGGAAAAAGCGGGCGTTAATAGGTTTTTTACCGGCAATGTTAACAATGATGCAGCTGTAAAAAATAAGACTTTTTTAATTGAAGCAAACGATATAATTAATTACGGAGACAATAAAAAAGTTGGAAAATTTGCCAACGTAAATGGCATTAAAATATATTACGAAATTTA
>JBBQPX010000467.1:0-1811 GCA_038216775.1 Chitinophagales bacterium | reverse complement strand
ACGAAAACAAATTTAAAGGCAATTTATTTGTGGGTGAACAGTTAATGCTGAAGAAAGAAAATGAGATTAGGATGGCATCCTGTAAACCCAACCAACTCTCAAATGAAAAAGAAGATTGGGGTGGCGGGAGAGGCGTTTTTTCTTATTACCTCGTTAATGCTTTGCAGGGCGGACTTGCAGATGCGAATAATGATGGTTTTGTTAGTTTGGGTGAACTTAAAACGTACATGGAGACTTCTATGGCTAAAGACCCTGTACTTAAAAGTGAAGGAGATGTGCAAACTCCTGTAATTAATGGTAACGCCGATTTTAAACTATCAACAGTTGTTGAATCAGAAACAAAAAAAATTAAATCGCAGTTTAATAACGATTCAGTTGCACAGGTTATGGTTATGATGTCGGCACCGTCGAATATTGATGAAGATTTAGATAGAGCACCTGCTGATTATTTCTTTACCATATTAAAGAAACGAAATCTGGAAGCATTAACAGACAGCGCAAAATTGAATATGCTTGCATCTGATGAGATTGCCTTTGCATTGATAAAAGAAATTAAAACAGATTTATTATCGGTGAGCGCAAAAAATAAATTATTAGAACTTGAAACATCTTTAAAAAATAACAAAAAAACATTGAGCCGGTTTAATTTAGACTTGGCAAGTGCTTTTTTAGATGTGGGACAAAATGTAATTGCAAATTATTTACGTGGGGATGAAGCTGAAATGGAACGCCGCCGATATTACAACAGCCAAAACAAGGGTTACGATGTTTACACAAGAATATTTTCCGTGGCATTAAAACTATCGAAAGATGATAAATATGTCATCACCAAATCCGCTGTTTTTTTACATTATTTTTCAGGACTTCTGCTTCGTTTAAAAATTCCGCTTACTGAAAATCAGGCCCCTTTAATTGAAGCAGCCCTTATCGAACAAAAAAAAGCACTGGAGCTTGACGAATATGCGGCTTACATCTATAACGAACTCGGTGTACTTTATCAATATAAAAATAAGTACGATGAAGCTGAAAAGTATTTTATAAAAGCTACTCAAATATCACCTAACTGGGCAATACCGCAATCGAACCTTAGTGGTATTTATATACTTAAAGCAGCTTACAACAAAGCTTTGGCTTATGTAGATAAAGCCGATAGTTTACAAAAAGACCTGCAGTCTGTTATTGTAAACCGTGGGTTTATTAATGAAAAAAAAGGCAACTTGCTTTTTGCTGAAGAAGATTATCATCATGCCATTGAAATAAATTCGCGGCACTATGCGCCTTTTGAGAGGCTGGGATTTGTGAACATGAATACAGCTAACTATGCTTTGGCAGACTCTTTTTTTTATGAAGCCGATCTGCGTAAAAAAGGATACCATTTTAAGGGTAACGATTGGGGCTTTAAACCTGATATTCAGTCCATAACTCCAGTTGAATTGCTGTATTGTGACGTTGATAGCTCGATACTGGATCCTAAAGACATTTTTGCTTTTTATACCTGGGGCGTGCAAGAATACAGAGATAAAAAATATGCCAATGCCATACGGATTTTAAGAAAAGTGGTTGCAATAGATACAGCTAACCCGCTGGTATATCATTATCTGGGTAAAATATATTACGACCAGCAAAAGTGGGAAGAAGCGGAGGTAATGTTTAAACTGGCATTATTTTATTCAAAAGATACCATGCAATTCGGACTTTACGTTGATTCTGTTATCAACTCAAAAAAATATAGATACGATCATAGTTGCTTTGAAAACTTTTTTACAAAAACTTATTACCGCCAGGTTGACGATTATTATTTTGTGGGTACG
>JBBQPX010000466.1:0-1834 GCA_038216775.1 Chitinophagales bacterium | reverse complement strand
ACCATAAAAACTCTGAAAATTGCGTAGGGCTATACGTCTCCCGTTGGGAAACAGCAATATTTTTATCCATAAAATGAAATAATTAAATGATGCTTTAAAAAAGTATCTATAGTGGAGTTGTGTTGAAGAGTTGCAAAATACCTATTCTTTTGTTTAATAACGCCTCATATTTCGGCGTATTTTGTAAATCATTCTACATTAACAGTTTATTAAGTTATAGCATTAAACTTACCCTTTAAAAACACCTCTAATACAGTATCTTTGCACCCGTTTTACTAACGGATTAAAAAATAATATAATTAAACAATATGAAGAAAATTTTAAGTGTATCTATATTAATGATTGCCATGTTTTTTACAGTGAATGCACAGGCACCAAAAGGCATGGGAAGCAGCGACCCGGAAGCTAAAAAGATTTTAGATGCAGTAAGTGCCAGGTTCAAAAGCTTTAAATCGGTACAAAGCAACTTTGTTTTAAAAATTGAAAATGCAGCTAATAAATTAATAGGTAACAAAAAAGGCACTGTTTACATGAAAGGCACTAAGTATCGAATTAAAGTTGCTGGACAGGATATATTTTGCGATGGCAGTAATGTATGGACAGTAGATGCCGCAGCAAAAGAAATTACGCTTACCAAACTTGACCCATCAAACAACACTATAACGCCACAAAAATTATTTACTAATTTTTACGATAAGGATTTTTTATACAAACTTAACAGCGATGCGAAAGGCGTTCAAGAAATAGAATTAACGCCGATTGATAAATCGAAAATGTTTCATAAGGTTATTGTTTTTATTAATAAAGCAACACAGACCATTGCCTCCACAAAAATTTTCGAAAAAGCTGGTAATAGATATACCTACAATGTAAGTGGAATGAATACAACAACAGCTATTCCTGATGCTACATTTGCGTTTAACCAGAAGAATTATCCAGGAATGGAGTTGGTTGATTTGAGGTAATCGAACGAAGCGAAAAAATAGTAATAAAAAGCCGTTCCACTTAAAATGGGACGGTTTTTTATGCCATCTTGATTTATAAAATAGTCCAAAGGACTATGCGTAAATCTTAGATGGTATTATGCCGATAGAAAACCTATTGGACTAATTACAATTTTACATCGGTATTATTTCCCCCAACGATAGGATTCATTTTTTAATCCGGCAAGGTCAATAACCCTGTCAACAACGGTAGCGGCAACTTCCTCAATGGTTGTAGGTTTGCTGTAAAATGATGGTGTAGCAGGACAAATAATTCCGCCTGCGATTGTTATGGCTTCCATGTTTCGAATATGAATTAGGCTGTAAGGCGTATCTCTTGCCACGCAAATCAATTTTCTCCTCTCCTTTAAAACTACATCGGCTGCACGGCTTATTAAATCGTTGGAAATGCCAGAAGCAATGCGCCCCAAAGTTCCCATACTACACGGGATTATTATCATCGTTTCATACTGACCGGAACCTGATGCAAACGGCGCATTAAAATCAGTTTGAGAATAAAGTTTGACATTGTAGTTTTCGAAGTTTTTATTCTCTAATTCAATACTCCATACTTCCCTCGCATTTTCCGTCATCACCAAACTCAATTCATCCCACTGATTGTTAAGTTGCTCAAGTTTTCTTAACAATAAATCTGCATAAATGGAGCCACTGGCACCTGTCACCGCAATTACAATTTTTCTGCTCATTTTTCAATTGATTTTTTATGCCGATTATACCAGTAAAATAATTAGTCCGTATCAGCCATCGGCTCAATAGCTAAAACAAATTTACATGGAAATTGTTTTCCGCTGGAAACTCATCATCATTATTCTGATTATTTTGATACGCTG
>JBBQPX010000465.1:0-1845 GCA_038216775.1 Chitinophagales bacterium | reverse complement strand
ATATCAGAATATATGATATTATTTATCAAATAATAGAAGATATCGAAAAAACTATGCTTGGTCTTCTTCAACCTGAATATAAAGAAGTTGAACTTGGAGCAGCTGAAGTCCGTCAGATATTTACAATTGGTAAAAACGTTAAAATTGCTGGTTGTTATGTAACCGAAGGAAAAATTCAGCGTGGTAAACTTGCAAAAGTCTTTAGAGATGGAAAAGAAGTTTATAAAGGAAATATTGACCAATTGAAACGTTTCAAAGACAACGTAAAAGAAGTCGCTCAGGGTTACGAATGCGGAATCTCATTTGACCACTTCAATGATCTTATTGATGGCGATATAATAAAAGTTTCAATAATGGAACAAATCGAAATAAAATCTCTGGTTTAAACAATTATCATATTGAACAAAAAAGCCGAATATTATTCGGCTTTTTTAGTTTATAAACAGGAGTTACGCAAACTAAAATAAAAGCATAAAAAATAAACATCCTGATTTTTCTTTTTTCGAGAAGAATGTCAGGATGTATTTATGAAACTTGTTTATGCTTACAGAATGGCACTATTATCAACAGAAGGCAAATTTTCTTGTCATAAATCAGCGTGCAAAGTTGAAAATATCAGCCATGATAAATTAACAAGATTTTTATCAAATAATAATGAAAAAAGAGAGCTTGACATTAAAAGCCTTCCCAAAGGAGGAAGTTTAATCTTTGATGATACATCAATTAACAAATCATTTTCTAAAAACATAGAAGGCGTAAGATATGTCTGGTGTTCATCAATCAATAAAGCAGTTAAGGGTTATACTTTAATCAAAATAATTTATGTCTATGGCAATAAAATATATAACCTTACAGATATTATTTGGGAAAAGAAAGAAGGTACAAAGAATGAAGTAATTAGAGAAGAGCTTAAAAAACTGCACGAAGCAGGGCTTGAACCGGAAATAGTACTGTTTGACTGTGGTTATATGTGTTGTAAAACTGTAAATCTTATCAATTCTTTGGGTTGGAAGTATTTAACCCTGTGCAAGTCAAACAAGATATTTCTGAAAAAAAAAGTTAAATTACATAAATTTTTCGGAGCAAAAAGCTTGTCAGGCAAGGCAAGAGGAATTTATCATATAGTACAGATTGCCAAACACTGCAACAGATACATAATGACAAATTCAGAAAAGCCTATTAAAAGCTATTCAGGCTGGAGAATATACCGAAAACGATGGATTATCGAGACGATTTTTAGAGACTTAAAGTCATACTTGCACTTAGAAGAATGTTCTGCAAGAAATTTAAAAGCTCAAATCAACCATATACAAGCCTGTATGGATGCTTTTTTATTCTTGAAAAACAAATATCCCGACAAGAGTATAGAAACTGCTCGCCAGGATTATTTGAGGAATGTTTGTACTGCAAAATTTAATGATAACAATACTTTAACTTATGTTGCGTAACTCCTGTTAATAAATCCAATCTTGCAAGTGCAATTTTTTTAATGTGCTCAGGTATAATCTTTTCTTGCCTTGGCTCAGCTTGAACAAGCTCCTGCTGGGATTCTGATAAAACAAGTTCTTTGTAATACAGTGCTAAATACTTTTGCTGGATTTCAGGTTCCAGCGATGACAGTAAAACCTTATAACTTTTACCTCCTCTTGTGTTATAGGGTTTTGAAATATGCTTTCCTTTTCTTAGTGCAAGTCTTACTGCTCTTTCTGTTATACCTTTTAATTCAGCTATAACATCAGTGGTCAGCCAGCAGTCTTGTACGTTTAGTAAATTGTTATTCGTCATTTTCATACCAACAAAATTAAATACGTTACTTGGTTGCGAGCGTTAAACGGCGTTACAGTC
>JBBQPX010000464.1:0-1847 GCA_038216775.1 Chitinophagales bacterium | reverse complement strand
TATTTATCAGTTTATAAAAATAAAAGTTGCCATTAATATTATTCTCCATTCGCAATTCACTATTGCCAATTGACTGCACACAACTCACCATTCACAATTGACCACTCACTATTCACCAGCTCACGCTTTCTTGGCAATTTTCTCTCTAAAAACATTCCTCGCTGCATGAGCATCATCGCCTTCAAACGCATCTTTAGGTACGATAAAAAATGAGCGGCTGTTAAAATACAGATGAAAAAAATGTGGGCTTTCTATCCAGGTACTAAATTCGCTCCACTGCCAGCTTCTACCTCCCCTGTCGTTCTCAATTCTAAAGGTATCTTCATAAAGTATTGCCTTAAAACTATCCTTAAAAGTTTCTGCTCTTTTGTAAACCATATAAGGCATCAAAAACCAAAACAAAACCATTAAGGAAAACCATAGTACAGAACTTACCAAAAATGCCAATGGCGATATTACTTTCATGTAGAAAAGTACGGCTGAAACTATGGCGAAAACATTCACTAATATCATCAATACTTTTATTTCCTTGCGGCTGATAAAATGGTAACGCAATGCCTGTATAACTTTATTCTTATCGTAAGTAAAAATGGATGATGTCATGCGGCAAAGGTAACCGATAATAAAATCGGGAATAGGTGAAGTCTAAAAAAAATCAGACATATCTTATTTAGAACAATTGGCTGCATTATTTTTTAGCTCCAGCGGAGCGACATATTAGTAGAACAATATTTATTTGTATTTCGAAAGCTCCGTAGGAGCGGAATGTAAAAAACATATCGCTCCTATGAAGCTCTGCTACCTTATTACTCGTATTATCTGCTACTGACATTTCGACCCTCTGGGTCTTTTATGCTAAAGAAAAAATTAATTACAAACATCTCCTGCCACCTGACCGCCACCATCTACCGGCAAACCGCCAATTACCCTGCCTCTTAAAGAAACATTTATAAAACTTATTCTTCTGTTTTCGGCTTTGCCGGATGCAGTACTATTATCAGCAACAGGTTTTGTATCGCCAAAACCTACGGCGATAAGGCGTTTACAATCCACGCCCAATTCGATTAATTTGGCGCAAACTGCAAGTGCTCTTTTTTCACTTAGAGTCTGGCTGGAAGCTGCGCTGGCCGAATTATCGGTATGCCCTTCCACCCGCAACATGCTGATGTATGATTTATCATCAAGGTATTGTTTAATAATCTGTAATGCCGTTGCACTTTCTGGTTTTAATTTAGCTGTGCCGGTTTCAAATAAAACTTCTTTCGAAATTTTTACTTCATTCCCTTCAACGCGATAGTCCTGCGCTTGAATTGAAATTGCAAAAGAGCATAGCAACAATGTTAAAAACCATTTCATATAAATATATAATTTTACCAAATATCAACATTTAGTCCGGTATGTTGATACCCACCGCAGGGTATTTTACTTTTTTAATATTTTATGTTGATGGAAGGTTTTGCGAAAACCCTACTTTTGAAAATATGATTTCAGGTAAGGGTAAAAATATATGGAAGCTGCATTCAACTTTTTTTATGTTGATGCTGGCTTTGCTGTTTAGCTTTTTATCCTGCAAAGAAAAAAGAGAACCAAGGCAAATTGAGCGCTCATTTTATTACTGGAAATCTGCTTTAAAGCTTACTGATTTTGAAAAGCAACGATTAGATTCCCTGCAAGTAAAAACAATTTATCTCAAATTTTTTGATGTGGATTGGGATGAGACCACACGAAAAGCAAAACCAGTAGCTAAACTTCGGATTGAGGATTCAACTATTAAAAATTTCAGCATAATACCAACGGTTTTTATTACCAACGCCTGCATACAAAAGATTGATACTTCGCAATTAGCG
>JBBQPX010000463.1:0-1884 GCA_038216775.1 Chitinophagales bacterium | reverse complement strand
AGCAATCCTTTGGCATCTGCTGGCGTGCTAGGGTAAACAACTTTTAAACCCGGCGTGTGCGTAAACCAAGCCTCATTACTTTGGCTGTGAAATGGCCCTGCGCCAACACCGCCACCAGTTGGCATACGAATAACCACATCAGCATTTTGTCCCCAGCGGTAATAAATTTTTGCAAGATTATTTATAATTTGATTAAAGCCAACGGTTGCAAAATCGGCAAACTGCATTTCCATTATGGCTTTGTAACCTTCCAAACTTAAACCTAATGCTGCACCTACAACAGCACTTTCACAAATGGGAGTATTGCGTATTCTTTCTTTACCAAATTCCTGCACAAACCCTTCAGTTATTTTAAAAGCGCCGCCGTATTCTGCAATATCCTGCCCCATGATGATGAGGTTGGGATGTTTGAGCATGCTTTGGTGAAGGGCCTCTTTGATACCATCGATGAAGCGTTTTTCAGGAGCAGTTACAGATTGTCCGTTGTCCGTTGTTCGTTGTTCGTAAGGGGCATACACATCGGTTATTTCTTCCTTTGTATTAGCTGTTAGCGGCTTTGCATTGTTGGCAATACTAAGTTCTGTTTCGATGTACGATTTTGTTTCTGCTTTAATTGTTTCAACCTGCGATGTAGTTAAAACATTTTCGGTAATAAGATACTGCTCATAATTACTTACCGGATCTTTCTTGCCCCATTGCTCAAATAGTTCAGGCGGTACATATTTAACGCCGCTGGCTTCCTCATGTCCACGCATACGAAAGGTCATGCATTCAATTAAATATGGTTTCTGATTTTTTATACAATATTCTCTTACACCTTTAATGGTATCATAAACCGATAAAATATTATTGCCGTCAATCTGAATACCTTCAATTCCATAACCAGTAGCTTTGTCAACTAAATTTTTACAGCGATACTGCTCGCTCGTTGGTGTACTTAAACCGTAACCGTTATTTTCAATAATGAATATTACTGGCAAATCCCACACCGCGGCAATATTTAAAGCTTCATGAAAATCGCCTTCGCTGGTGCCACCATCGCCGGTAAAGGCAAGAGAGGCTTTTTCATCACCACGCAATTTGTAAGCAAGCGCCACGCCGTCTGCAATGGCCATCTGCGGACCAAGATGGGAGATCATTCCGCATATGTGATGTTCTTTTGTACCGAAGTGAAAACTTCTTTCTCTGCCTTTACTGTAGCCATCTTTATTACCCTGCCACTGCATAAACAATTTACTTAGCGGCATTTTACGGCTGGTAAATACACCAAGGTTACGATGCAAAGGCATTATCCATTCGTCGGCCTGCATGGCCATAGTGGCACCAACTGAAATAGCTTCCTGACCAATGCCACTGAACCATTTGCTTATTTTGCCCTGGCGTAAGAGCACCAGCATTTTTTCCTCAATCATCCTGGGCAATAAAATGCTTTTGTATATAGAAACCAGTTCGTTATCAGTTAATTCTTTTCGGTTGAATTGCATACTAGTAATTTGGATTTACAAAAGTAACTGAATTTGTCAGAGGGCTATAAAATCAGATAAAAGAAAATATTTAATTATAATGCCTTTGCTTTTTAATAAAACTTAGTAAAGCTGTCATTTGGATTGGTGAATTTTTTCTTTCGTATTTCTTTAACATTTTAAGTTTATGCATAATGAAGCAAGTCGGCATCTTAACCATAAACTAAGAAACCAGCAATTACCAAATAACTAAAACTTAATACATGAAACAAAAAACTCTTTTACCAATTACCGCAGTTGGGCTTTTTATCGCGTTTATCTTCAGCTCCTTTGTTTCTCCATCATCTGCAAAAAATAAAAACAACCATGTAGCTAACCCTAAAATACAGGTAGCTATTTTGCTGGATGTAAGTGGAAGTAT
>JBBQPX010000462.1:0-1914 GCA_038216775.1 Chitinophagales bacterium | reverse complement strand
CATTGATTCGCCCATATGGTTTGGAATTCAGGGGAACTTTGCTCTAATCCACGCCTGAAACCACCAACCCCGGCGAATAATTCTACTACATTTATCGGCATGCCTTTTATTTCCTTTCTCAATGAAGTCGTGATACAATTATATTACCAAAATTTACATAAATGATCAACTATTATTTTAACACATATTATTATAAAGATCAAATTTTATTTTATTAAAGTCATAGGGGGGTATATGTTTAAACGAGTCTATACAACGAAAGAAACGGTTCTAATTCGGGGAAGAGAAGCTATTGGTATTCCACTAAAAAATATAGACCAGACAGGTAGATTATCAACAGGAAAAGGAGCTGTCGGCAATGTTTTAGAAGAAAGTTGGTTTGATCTTAAAGTTAATAATGAGGCTCAACCGGATTTTGTAGAAGCTGGGGTAGAATTAAAGGCAACGCCATACTTGAAAACTACAAAAGGAATTCGAGCTAAGGAACGATTGGTTTGTAATATCATAAATTACATGACGGAATATGATAAAACGTTTCAAACAAGCAACTTTTGGAAAAAATGCAATACGATGTTGATTATGTCCTATGAACATAAAAAAGATTTTCCCAAGGGGGATTTTACTATTGATGAAGTTGCCTTATTTAGTTTTCCCGTGGAGGATTTAATAATTATTGAGCAAGATTGGGAAACAATCATTTCTAAAGTCAGAAGCGGGAAGGCACACGAAATATCAGAGAGTGATACTTTATACTTAGGGGCTTGTACCAAGGGGGTAAACGCTAGTAGTGTTAGAGAACAACCTTTTTCTGACATATTTGCTAAACAAAGAGCCTATTCTCTGAAACAATCCTATATGACATATATATTAAATGCTTTCATTTATGGGAACCAAAAGAGTGAGCAAATAATTAAAGATCCAGAGGCTTTAAAACATCTGGGGTTTGAAGATTATTTAAGAAATTTAATCAAACCGTATATTGGCATGAGCCAATATGAACTAAAACATATATTTGGAATAATCTCAAACGCCAAAAACCTGAATGAAATGATTCTATCTAAAATGTTGAAAGTATCAAATATAGAAGATACAGCTGAATTTAAAAAAGCAGATATCATGGTAAAAACCATCAGACTTGAAGCATCGGGCAATTCAATTGAACAATCCATGTCTTTCCCTTCCTTTTCATTTAAAGAAGTGGCTAAGGGGGAATGGGAGGAATCCAAGGAGTATGAATTTTTTGTTGAACAGAAATATCTTTTCACGGTTTTCAAAAAGGATGATTTATACAACACAAACAAGAAGGACAAGAGTTTTACACAAAAGCATATTTTTTTAGATAATGTTTATTTGTGGCAACTTCCAGAGAGGGACAGGAAGGAAGTGAAGCGAGTTTGGGAAGAAACGGCTCGTATTTTAAAAGAAGGCGTAAGACTTGAGAAAGTGAAGTATGGAACATCATACCGCATGGAAAATAATTTGCCGAAAATGAAAGATAGCAGAATTGCACATGTAAGGCCCCATACATCAGTTTCCTCTTATGAAGCGAATAACCCTAATGCAGACAAACTTCCTGATGGAAGATGGATGACGAAGCAGTGCTTTTGGTTAAACAGCAAGTACATTATGGAGCAACTGAAATTATTTATCAGCTAGAGCCTGGTGGCGCTTGAGAACGGAAAAAGAGTTTTTACCATAGAAAGGCAAGAATGGACAAGAGCGTAAAGTATTGGACTGAAGTATAAGATTTAGAGGAGAATGGAGTATGCCAGATTTTACAAAAGATGAATTGTGCGAAGCACATCGCGCTTTGCTGTCGACGCTCCACAAGTGTGAGAAAATTGACGTCACGAAACTGGGCAAGTCGCAACAGACGCTGCTTGAACGGCGAATCGCGGCACTAAAGGTCGCGTT
>JBBQPX010000461.1:0-1924 GCA_038216775.1 Chitinophagales bacterium | reverse complement strand
ATGTTAGTTTGCGTTAACAAAGACTGAGAATTTGCCTTTATATCATTATAAAAATTAATAGCAACCGGGTAAATATTTGCAGTATCTTTCTTCAGTTCGTCCATGGGAATACTATCTATTAAAGTAATAAACTTTCTGTTGTTTTGTTTTACAGCGGCTGTGTCGGCATTTACAAACGCAGCAGACATATCAAAATAAGCATCCATTGCCAATTTAACAGCGTTGTTAAATGCTTCGGAATGTTTTTTTAGGATGATGGCAGCCTGTTTTGGACCACTGTCCGCACTTTTTGCGCTACTGAATTTATAAAAAACATAACCGGCTACAGCCAGTATCAAAATCAATAAACCTAACAGTATTTTTTTCATTTTTAGCTATTTTCTACAAATCTAACTACTCATAAAATAAATAAAGGTTATTCTGTAAAGAATTTTTGATATTATAACGCCAAATAAGGTTTAAGGTTCGATAATCGTTATTTTTGCCGCTGATTAAACAGCTTGAAAATATATTATGCTTTTAGGATTACAAAATGTTACGTTCGAATTTGGTGCCAGAACAATAGTTGAAGATGCTACCTGGCATATACAACCTAACGAACGTATAGGCTTAATTGGCTATAACGGAACAGGAAAATCTACCCTGTTAAAGGTATTAACCGGTCAATATAGCCCTGCCAAAGGAACCGTAGAAAAAGGAAGAGAAACTACCATTGGTTTTTTACACCAGGATTTATTGGGTTTTGATACCGAAGATTCTATTTTAGAAGTGGCCATGGGTGCTTTTGAAAGGGTGAAACAACTGGAAAAAGAAATGGAACTCTTAGGCCAGAAACTTGAACAAACCGGGGATGAAAGTCTGGCTGATAAATACGCCGATTTACTGCATGAAATGGAAGTATTGGATGGTTACAGCATTCACCACAGAACTGAAGAGATACTGCAAGGGCTTGGTTTTGCCAACGCCGATTTGGGAAAACAATACAAAAACTTTAGTGGTGGTTGGCGCATGCGTGTGCTATTAGCTAAAATGATTTTGATGAACCCGGATGTGTTGCTGATGGATGAACCTACAAACCACCTGGATTTACCGAGTATTGAGTGGCTTGAAAAATATTTAATTCACTATCCCGGTGCCGTAGTAATTGTATCGCATGATCGTTTTTTCTTAGATAGAATGGTGAATAAAATTGTAGAACTCTACCAAAGAGAGCTTCATTTTTACACAGGCAATTATTCTTATTACGAGCAGGAGAAAGCACTGCGTATTGACATGCAGCAAAAAGCTTACGAAAATCAGCAAGATTATATACGGCAGAATGAAAGGTTTGTGGAGCGCTTTAAGGCAAAGGCAAGTAAAGCTGCTGCAGCACAGAGTATTGTGAAGCGATTAGAAAAATTAGATCGCATTGAGAATGTAGAACTGGAGCGCCCAAATATGCGTATCAATTTTGCCATTGATAAAACACCGGGTAAAATCGTTGCTACGCTAAAGCATGTTAGTAAGAGCTTTGGCAATGTAAAAATCCTAGAAGACACCGGAGCCGAAATTGACCGTGGAGATAAAATCGCTTTAATAGGTGCCAACGGTAAAGGAAAATCAACTCTATTAAGAATTATTGCTGACACTGAACCTTTTTTTGGTGAGCGTGAATGGGGCCATAATGTAGAAGAATCATTTTATGCACAGCATCAGTTAGAAGCACTAAATCAAAATAATGATGTGCTTGAAGAATTAAAAGATGCCCGAAGCGGAAAAAATGATTTAGAATTAAGAAGTTTGCTGGGCGCATTTTTATTTAGTGGCGAAGCCGTTGAAAAGAAAATTAAAGTACTTAGTGGTGGCGAAAAAGCAAGGGTTGCCTTAGCAAAAACCATTGCAAGCAAAGCCAACTTCTTAATGCTGGATGAGCCTACCAATCACC
>JBBQPX010000460.1:0-1946 GCA_038216775.1 Chitinophagales bacterium | reverse complement strand
ACTGTAAAAAAATGGTTTGAGGCTAATGGAATGGAGCAGGTATGGGGCGGAAATATCCTTTTCGACAATTGCATTGCATACGTTGTAAAAGGTATAAAAAAATAAAATTCTCCCGTTTCCGGAAACGTTTTCAGGTCATGCAAAAAAAAGTTGTCCATTTTATATCCAGCCTCATTAGGGGAGGAGCAGAAACCATGCTGGTAAGGGTTATTAAAGAAATGCCCGAATACGAGCATGTGGTTGTTACCCTTTTCCCTGGTAATCATTTTGGAGATGAACTGCAGTGCAAAAAACTGGTTAATCTAAACATTAAATCACTCTTTACTTTACCATTCGCTTTTTTTAAATTCAGAAAGCTAGTGAATAAAGAAAAGCCAGATTTTGTTCACACACATTTATTCTGGCCAACCTTTGTTGCAAGATTCTCTATGCCACGTAAAATGCCGCTTATAACCACCATTCATGCGTTTATTGCAACTTCAGGTGAGTATAAGTATTGGCGCATCCGTTTTTTGGATAAACTATCTTATAAATTTAGAAAAAGCACCATTATAGTAGTAGCGAAAGGTGCATTAGAGGAGTATTTTTCGTTTTTAAAATTAAAACCTTACAAAGCTTATGCACTCTACACATTTGTAGATGTGGAGCGCTTTAATATTGCTAAAGTTTCCGCAGAAAAAACCACCAATACATTTAGACTTATTTCAGTTGGTGCTTTGCGTCTTCAAAAAAATTATCCTTATATCATTAATGCTATGGCATTAATAAAAGATAAAGATATAGAGCTGGATATTTATGGAGTTGGGGATTTAAAAGAGGAATTTCAAAACCTGATAAATACTACTGGCGCAAAAGTAAATTTGAAGGGTGAAGTAAAAAATATTGAACAGATAATTCCGCAATACGATTTGTTTGTGATGTCGTCAACTTACGAAGGTTTTTCGCTTGGTGTGCTGGAGGCGATGGCTATGAGAATGCCGCTGTTATTGAGCGATATAGCATCTTTTAAAGAGCAATGCGAGGATAATGCCTGGTATTTTTCTTTGGCAGATGTGCAGGATGCTGCTACACAAATTGTATCGTTAAGCAATCTTGATAAAGCTGTGTTATTGCAGAAAGCAGAAGCAGGCAGGCAGCGGGTTATTAATAATTTTACGTTGCCGAACCATATATCAGGTTTAAGGAAAATATACAAGGAAACATTAGCTGACAGCAAATAGCAATGCAGCACTTAACTTTGCAACTAAATTTTCAATATGTGCGGCATATCAGGATTTATAGATTTTAATAAAAAAACCAATATTGAGGTTTTACAAAAAATGAACCGCATCATGGCGCATCGTGGTCCTGATGGTGAAGGTTATGGCATGTATGAAACTGATAATGCAAAAATCGGGCTTGGTCATCGCAGGTTAAGTATTATTGATTTAACGGAAGGTGGTAGTCAACCCAAAACTTTTAATAGCCTGCATATTACCTTCAACGGAGAGATTTACAACTACGCCGAAATAAAAAAAGAACTAGAAGCTAAAGGTCACCAATTTGAAAGCCACAGCGATACAGAAGTTGTTCTTCATGCCTACGCAGAATGGGGAGCTGCAGCGCTACAGAAATTCATCGGCATGTTTGCTTTTGTAATTTATGATGAAGCAACACAGAAAATTTTTGCTGTAAGAGACAGGGCAGGTGTAAAGCCATTTTTTTATTATTTAAAAGATGGGTTATTTCTTTTTGGGTCGGAGTTAAAAGCACTTGTTCAACATCCTGCTTTTGTAAAAGAGATTAATAACGATGCAGTAGGTGCGTTTTTGCAATATGGTTATGTACCTACACCACATTGCATTTTCAACAATGCACATAAATTAAAACCGGGTCATTATTTAGTTTTTGATATACCCAAACAAAAAATGGAAACAACGCAGTACTGGAACGTGTACGATGCGTAT
>JBBQPX010000459.1:0-1992 GCA_038216775.1 Chitinophagales bacterium | reverse complement strand
AAGTCGCAGGCTTGTTGCACCAATAAATCGGCTGCCATAATTTCCGTAGCCATATCTGCTAACTTAAAGCTAATACCTTGAAAACTAGAAATGGGTTTATCGAACTGGTGCCTTTCTTTTGAATATTGTAAAGCAGCTTCGTAAGCACCTTTTGCAATGCCAAGTCCGAGGGCTGCAATGGAAATTCTGCCGCCGTCTAAAATTTTCATACTTTGTTTAAATCCTTTACCAACTTCCCCCATGCGGTTTGCATCTGGTATGCGGCAATTGTCAAAAATCATTTCAGCAGTTTCGCTGGCACGCATACCCAGCTTATTTTCTTTTTTGCCGGCACTAAAACCCGGTGTTCCTCTTTCAACTATAAAAGCTGTGGAATTATCTCTTTCACGAGGTTCTCCGGTACGGGCAATTACTACTGCTACATCGCCGCTTTTACCGTGTGTTATCCAACTTTTTGTACCGTTAATGATCCAATCATCGCCATCTTTAACAGCAGTGGTTTTCATATTGCCAGCATCGCTACCGGTATTGGCTTCGGTTAAACCCCAGGCACCAATAAATTCTGCAGTAGCTAATTTTGGTAAATATTTTTTCTTTTGCTCATCATTACCAAAAGTTAAAATATGCCCGGTACAAAGTGAGTTGTGTGCAGCCAACGATAAACCGATGGAGCCACAAACTTTAGATATTTCTTGTATAATGGCATTGTATTCATAATATCCCAAACCGCTACCACCGTATTCTTCCGGCACTAAAACGCCCATTAAACCAAGCTTACCCATTTCTTTAAAAATGTGAACTGGAAACTCCTGACTTTCATCCCATTTCATTAAATGCGGCTTAATATGTTGTAAGGCAAACTCTTTTGCCGTTTGTGCTACCTGTTGTGTAAGTTCTGATGTAGAAAAATTCATAAAATATATAATCTTTAAGCCGCAATTTAAGGCATTTTGAAATACTAACAGGCGTTAGTATGCTATTGTATGGTAAGATAGGGTGAAGCCTTACCATAAATATCATCAGTAATAATCATAATTTTCTTTATATCGCCTACAGATGAAAAATTACCATGCTGCGTTCTGTACTGAACAATGGCGTTTGCAATATTGTAACGGAGGTAAGGATGCATTTTCAATTCATCAACTGTAGCAGTATTGATGTTTAGTTTTTTAACATCACTTGCCACTACAACAAGTTTATCTTTTATTTTTTGAAAAGTTGAATCTGGCAAAGCAAAGGTTTCTGCTACCTGTTCCACTTTATAAAACCCTCCGAGTTTATCTCTAAAAGTAATAATACGGTTTGCTAATTTACTGCCAATACCAGGCAAAGCAATAAAAGCTGAAGTATCGCCCTTATTAATATCAATATTCAATAATACAGGCTTTGCTTTTTCGTAAGGCTTGTAAGGCTCTGTATTTTTTGTATGGCTGAAAGTGCTTGCAGTCTTTGGTTCTATTCGTACATAAGGTAAAAGCCGGGCAACCTGATCCTCATGCAAACCCCATATTTTGGCAATATCTTCCGGCTTATTAAAATGCCCGCCTTTTGATGTATAATTCTGGATAGTGTTAGCCGTTTTCTCTTTAATTCCAAGTCGCTGCCAACCCTCTGCAGATAATGTGTTTGGGTCAAAATAAAACAATTCGCCTTTGGCTTGTTTACTACTATAATTTTTTTCTGAAGGCTGATAATAATTCTGGTAGTTATTTTCATCAAAATGCCGGACTGTGTTATTTGACGAGCTGTCTTGTTTTAAATTGAGTGCATCAATTTGCTTTTCAAACTGGCTATGGTCGTAAGTAGTTTTATTTTTAAAAAAATAATAGCACAACGGAAGCGTAATAATCAGTACCACAAATGTTAAAATAATTATGTTGCCAATTCGCTCCTTACGAGTATTGGTACTGTATTCGACCAAAAGAGGGCTTTTCATTTTTTAGGTTTGTCAGCACAAATTATCGAATACGGTAATACCAAACAATAACCTAA
>JBBQPX010000458.1:0-2015 GCA_038216775.1 Chitinophagales bacterium | reverse complement strand
ATAGATGCATGTGGCGGATGATTACCGAGGAAGAAATTAGTATCAATATCGAAGCCGGTAATTCTACCCGGGGTTGCCAATTGAACAACAGCCCAATCGTGACCCGGCGTGCGCTTGCGACGGCTTTCCCAACCATCCATCCACTTACCACGGTCAGTATATTTATCAGTTATAAAAATTCCTCTTGTTGGTTTTAAAAGATTTTCTTTTTCTGCAAAAAAATCATCTGTTGCAAACAATACCTTACCGCCAAGTCTTTCTGCTGCTAAGTCAGTAAGCTGTGTAAATGCTGGACCTTTCTTTATAATTTCTTTTACTTTCTCAAAAGCCATTGTCCTGCGTTTTAAGCCCCACCTAAATCCTCTCCGCCATTTGGCGGAAGAACTTTAGAGCTCATGATTTAAATTAGTTTTCTTAAAATTAACTGACCACATTTCTCTTCTATAATTTTTTTATCTCGATAAACAGTTATGCCATTTGCAATTGTTTCTTTTACAGTTCCGAATAGCTTTTCACCAACATAAGGACTGCAATCGTATCTATGCAGAATATCCCTTGCCTGCACTTCAAATTTTTCATCCGGATTCCAAATAGTTAAATCTGCATCGTAACCAACCGCAAGCTTTCCTTTTCTATCATCAACCTGTAAAAATTTTGCTGGATGCTCGGTAAGCAAAGGAATGAAATTTTCAACAGACATACTGTTTTTTAAAGACGACCATGCAGCAGGTAATAAAAACTGCAGGCCGGCGATGCCGCCCCATGCTTTTAATAAATTGCCCGTAGCTAGTTCCTTAATATCTGGCGGCGCCGGAGAATGGTCAGTTGCAATAAAATCGAGCACACCGTTTTTAAGCGCAGCTTTTAGCAAATCATTATTTTCTTTTTCACGAATTGGTGGCGCACACTTATATAAACAATTAGCATCAGGAATATTTTCAGCATTAAAATAGATATAATGTGGACAGGTTTCTGCAGTGATTGGCAAGCCTTCAGCTTTTGCTTTTTCTATTAGCGTTAATGCTTCCGCAGATGAAACGTGTACAATATGTGTTTTGCAATTGTGTTCACGGCAAAGATTAATCATTAACTCCACCGCAGCATTTTCCCATTGCTTTGGTCGGCTTGCCAGGTAGTATCGGTAACTGTTTAGAAAATCGGAAAACTGGTTTTTAACTTTTGTTGTTTCCAGTTCACAATGAGCAAGTAAAGGCAAGCCATATTTTGCAATAACAGGCATAACAGCCCGAATTTCTTTTTCACCAACATTAGGAAATTCATCAATGCCGGAATGCGTAAGAAAACATTTGATACCCAAAACTCCAGCCTTAATTAATCCTTCAATATCATTTTCTTTTCCCGGAACCAAGCCGCCATAAAAACCAACATTCACATGCAGTTTATCTTTTGCCGCCTCAATTTTTTCATCAAAGGCTGCTACCGAAGTGGTAACCGGACTTGCATTCAAAGGCATGTCAACAATTGTTGTTATGCCACCTGCAGCAGCGGCTTTTGTTGCAGTATCAAAGCCTTCCCATTCTGTTCTGCCTGGTTCATTTATATGAACGTGAGCATCTATGATGCCGGGCATCAAAATATCATCACCAACATCTTCGGCACCATCAATTTTTTCTTTGTGAATTGTCGAAATAATATTGCCTTCAATGCAAATAGTTGCAGGTTGAAGTTTTTCATCGAGCCAGCAACGTTTACTGAATATTTTTTTTAAGTTATTCAAATTTTATGATTTGTTTGTTGTGGGCTAAAGCCCATTCGCCTTTATTAGTATCCCCGGCCTAAAGGCCAGGGCAATTGATAAAAGCATATTGCCTAATGACTGATTATATTTAACCTGTTCTTCATGAATTATTCTGTTTTTATGAATTGCCCCGCCCTTCAGGGCGGGGATACGAAATACATATCCTCGGGCTTTAGCCCTTCATCAACCCAAATCCATACTTCAACATAAACTCATCATATTCTTCTTTAAATGTTTTCTTCTTGTGATGCTCCTC
>JBBQPX010000457.1:0-2030 GCA_038216775.1 Chitinophagales bacterium | reverse complement strand
TTCATCACCCGCAAATACGAATTTGAAATTGAAGTATTGGTGAGGGCTGCATGGAAAGGTGTTAATGTGGTTTCTGTTCCCGTAACGGTTTATTATGCACCAAAAGAAGAAAGGATTTCGCATTTTCGTCCATTCAAAGATTTTTTCCGAATTAGTGTTTTAAATACAGTGTTGGTGTTAATTACTTTTTTGTACATCAAACCACGGAATTTTATCAGAACATTGTTTAACAGGCAAAAGTTGAAACAGGTGCTGAACGAGCATTTGTTTAACCTGCATCATTCGCCGCAATTAAAGGCCATGTCCGTGGCTTTTGGAATTTTTATGGGTATAATTCCAATATGGGGTTTTCAATTGCTGGCTGCAATTTCCCTCGCTATTTTATTCAGACTGAATAAGCCATTGGTAATTGTAGCGGCAAACATCAGTATACCGCCCATGATTCCTATAATAATTTTCTTAAGCTATAAAATGGGTACATTCTGGATGGGCTCAAATGCTATGCAGATTGATTTTAGTAAAGCAATCACTTTGGATTCTATCAGAAACAATCTGGTGCAATATATTTATGGAAGCATAACTCTTGCCTTTGTTGCAGCAATTGCTTTTGGCCTGCTTACCTTTGTTTTTTTAAAACTGATAGAAAAAAAACCCACCGTAGGCACCAAGGCCAATTAGAAAATGGAAAAAATATTTCTTAGCATATACAGGTATTTTAAAAAGCGTAAAGTCGCTTTATACATTGTATTTGTTACAATTTTTTTACTGGCGGGATGGTTTGCATTAAAGGTAAAATTTGAGGAAGATATTTCTAAAATTTTACCAAAGGATAAAAAGATTGAAAAACTGAATGAGGTTTTTCAAAACTCAAAATTTATGGACAAGCTGGTGGTTACGGTTTCTTTAAAAGATACTGCGGCCGAAGCTCAACCAGACAGTCTTGTAGCTTACATAGATACTTTAGTTGAAAGATTACATGAGAGACTCGACTCTTTTATCACCAATATTAATTACAAAGTTGATGATGGAATTGCGCTTGAATTATTTGGAACCGTAAGCGACCACTTGCCCGTTTATCTTAATGAAAAAGATTACGAAAAAATCGATTCCCTCATTACTCCCGAGAAAGTAAAAGAAACACTTGAACAGGATTTTCGCACACTAACTTCACCCGCTGGCTTTGCCTTAAAAAGCATGATAAGTAAAGACCCGGTGGGCATTACTTTTTTAGGGTTAAAAAAATTACAACAGCTACAATATGATGAAAACTTTGAACTATACGATAATTATATTTTAACCAAAGACAGAAAGCATTTAATGCTTTTTATAACGCCTAAGTATCCGCCAAATAATACAGGCAAAAATGCTTTGTTGTTAGAAGGGTTAGATAGTTTAATTGATAATAACAGCGGGGTTGTAACAGCAAGTTATTTTGGAGCAACCGCCGTTTCGGTTGGCAATGCTCTGCAGCTTCGTAAAGATACTATGCTAACGCAGGGTATTACAGTGTTGTTTATTGTGGTTTTTCTAGGCTTATATTTCCGCAGAAAAAGAGCGCCGGTTATTATTCTTATTCCTGTGTTGTTTGGTGCTGTATTTTCTTTAGCAGCCATTTATTTTTTAAAAGGAAGCATTTCTGTAATTGCACTTGGTACCGGTTCTGTGGTTCTGGGCATTGCTGTAAATTATTCGCTGCATGTTTTTAACCATTACCGGCATACCAATAATATTGAAGAATTAATACGTGACCTCGCCTCACCAATGACGATAGGCAGCTTTACAACCATCGGCGGTTTTTTATGCCTGCAATTTGTGGAATCGGAAATGCTGAAAGACCTTGGACTTTTTGCAGCCTTTAGCCTTATTGGTGCTTCGCTTTGCTCGCTGATTTTTTTGCCGCATTTTATGGCATCAAAAAAAGAGCAGTCTGCACATAAAGCAGATGAGTTTTCGTGGATTGATAAAATAGCTTCTTCCAAACCGGAATACAATAAATATCTGGTTATTATAATTGCTGTACTCACCATTGT
>JBBQPX010000456.1:0-2033 GCA_038216775.1 Chitinophagales bacterium | reverse complement strand
AATGGGGATATTAACTTCTTCAAAAGGCACTTTAAATTGATAAACGTATGCACTCGATAATTTCTCTGGATGAAAAAGAAACTTTTGCTGCAGGTAGTAAAGTGCAATGCCTATACCGCAGTAAACGATAATGATGATTTTGAGCCAGCGGTAAATTGTTTTCTTTTTCATGAAAGGTAAAGGTAGGAGTTTTGGGTTTTGAGTTTGGGGTTCGAGATTATTAATTGAAGAGTAGTTTTTTCTTTTTGAATCTTTACTTTTTACTTTTCATCAGTATTGCAAAATATCCCTTATAAAATTATGATACTCCGGAAATGAAGGTAAGTTGTTATGTCCGCCACCGGGAATCCTTATCAGTGTTATTTTTCTTGGGTTCAAATTCTGTAGTTTTTCGCTGTTGCGGATAGGCAGTATCCAGTCTTTTGTGCCGTGGAGAATGTAAGTATGGCAATTTACTTTGGTAATCCATTTGTCTGTGCGCATGTGATAGCGTAAAACCAAACTTACTGGCAGCATGGGTAAAAAACGTTCAATAGCTTTTTTAAAACTAAAATAGGGTGCATCTAAAATCAGGTAACGTGGCTTGTTATCGCTGGCAACTTTTGCAGCAAAACCGCTGCCAAGGCTGCGGCCATAAACTATCATATGGTTTTCGTGGTACTTTGCAGCCAGCGTTTCGTAAACAAACTGCATATCGCTTAACATATCTTTCTCATTGCGCTTTCCGGTACTTTTACCAAAGCCACGGTAATCAACCAATACCACATCATATTTATACCTGTAAAAATCTTTGGCGTATTTGGCCCAACCTTTTATGCTGCGGCTGTTGCCATGAAAATACAATATGAGACCTAAAGGCTTTTCAACCGTAAAATGCAAGCCATTAATGCGTACGCCCGGTTCCACATCAAAAAACAATTCTTCAAAAGGCACATCATATTTATAAATAAAATCCTGCTTTAATTTTTCAGGTTTAAAAATAAAACGCTCTTGCAAAAAATAAGCAATAATTGAAAGTGCGGCAATGCCGATAATGATATAGAGAATAATATGAAGCAAAAAACAGTTTTGTGTTTTGGGTTTTGAGTTATTGCACACTGTTAAATTAAGGCTTCTGTATTTAATACCGCTTATGTTTATTCTATAGTCCAATTCCGCTATTGCTACATTGCACTATGAATAAACTATATTCCCGAAAATCGGGATAGACTGGCATTTCACCAGCCAAGTTTTTGGACTAAATAAAATCTATAAATAGTGTAACAACAAACTATAAACCACAAACCACAAACTTTAAATATCCAACTCCTTCTTCCAGGCTTCGGTGCCGCCGATAAGATTAATCAGATTTGTAAACGGGAATTTCTGTTGCAGGCGCTGAATGGCAATCTGGCTGCGAATGCCTTTACGGCAATAAATAATTACAGGTTTATCCGTGGCAATTTGTTCTATTTGCAGAATTATCTCATGCAAAGGTATCAGCTCTCCACCTATATTAAAATCTTCATGCTCAAAAGTTTCCCTAACATCTACAAGCTGAAAATCTTCAGCATTATCAATTTTATGTTTAAGCTCCAAAGCGGTTATACCCTGCATATTATTTGCTGTTAATCCTATTCATCTTCATCAGGATAAATTCTCCTAAGTTTAAGGTTACTAACCGGAGCTATAATTAATGGGAACTTCTCAACAAATACAGTGCTTTGTTCCAGACCAAACCCTTTTTCTTCGTTAAGCGAAATTTCTTTAAGCCAGAAATAGGCCCTCATAACTATACGTTCAAAGAAAGGCAAATCATTATCCTGACTAAGGAATTTTTCCATTACAATAAACTTAAAATCGCCTACAACATTATTTCGCTGCTGACTTTCGTATCGGCTTGTAACATTTACTTCCCTGTTGGCCACCAAATCTTCCACTACTTTTTTAAACATAAGATTAAGGCGGGGCTGCATTCTAAAACCAAGCCTAAACTCAACCCTGATGATATCATTTGGTATAATATGCTCAACAGAATATTCAGAGGTGTAAGG
>JBBQPX010000455.1:0-2040 GCA_038216775.1 Chitinophagales bacterium | reverse complement strand
ACCTGTTGCCGATAACAGTACTATATTGTCATTCTTTGCATTTGCTTCCAGCGAAGCCTGTTGTATTTCGTTAAGTTTTTCAAAACCGAGGCTTTGTAAAATAAGCGGTATATTAATTTGTTGCATAGCTGCAAAAATACGCTTAGTTGAGGGGATGGGCTAATTCTAAATATTTTAGGTTTTATTGGTTGTTATTTGTCAGAAGACCAACAATGGCTGCGTAATTTTTTTCCTGTATTTTATTGTTGATGATGCTACTCCATACCCGTCGGGTAATTTTATTTTAGAAATTTCATTAATGCCAATTTTTATTAATGCCATATGATGGATGGTATGTTCAAGAGAATAGGCAATTTCCCGGAAATAATTTGTTGGTATTTTATTCAGTTCATTGTTATTTTCATCAAAGCCGAGTTCTAATACAAGAGATTTATTTTCAGTGTGTAAAGAGGAATTTATTTTATTCATCGCATTTATTGCTGTTTCTTTTGATGTTTCCATAGCAATATCCCTTTTTCTCTTTTCGTAGTTTACAACCCCAGTTGTAAAGCCATCTTGCAAACAAACAAAAATTTCAACTACATGCCTTACATGCTGGCCTATACTAGCACCTGATAAGGTTTCAATTTTTTGACAATATTGCTCATCAGAAAGTTGTACCAAAGAGTCTTCCATTTGGTTAAAAATGTTATGAACAGATTGCTGTATTATCATTGTTTTTTTGCTTTAATATTTATATCATTCAAAATAAAAAAACCACATTCAATTTCAGAATGCAGTTTTTTTATTTCCGAAAATTGGATTTCAACTATTTTTATTCATCTCCTTTTTCGTACACTGCAGAATAAGTAACCTGTATATCATCGGCTACATTATTTTTCTTTTTACCACTGGGTTTTCCAACGCCATACGCAGTTATATCTTTCACGATAAATTTAGATGAAACGGTTAGCTTACCATTGTTAACTTCTACTGTTGCTTTTTCGGTCATAGGTTTTGTAACACCTTTAATAGTTAAATCTCCTGCAACAGTTGCCTCGTACTTTCCATTTTTTGAAAAATTAAGCGAAGAAAGATTAGTTATTTTTCCCTTTAATGTTAAGCGGGGGTATTTTTTTGAATCCATGAAATTTGAATTGTTGAAATGTTCCTGCATGAGTGCTTTATCAAACGCAAAACTTTGAACAGGAACAGAGATGGCAATATCTCCACTACCCGTATTAATAACACCCGTTACTGTATTATTGGTTGCTGAAATATCTTCTGCAGAAGTGTGAGAGTAGATAATAGCCTGGCCGGTTCTGGTTATAAACTTTGATTGAGCATGTGCACCTAAAAATGCAAGACCAGTAATGGCAATGGAAAGAATAACTTTTTTCATAATTGTTGTTTTTATTATTAAGACCTTTTTAGGATAAATTCCTTACAGAATTTGATTCCTTTAAAAATAAATTTTTAACGCAACTCCATAACTAACCAGTATATCATAATACCCGCTGCTATAAAAGTTTTGATATTGCAGAAGGTCCAGATGGTTTTTCTTTTTCTTCCACCGTTTATATTACTGCAACTTCCGTTTGAACAATTACTCATCTTAAAATTTGTTTAGTTAACGGAACTTCAATTTTAACCATCATGGCAATTACAATCCCAAAAATCAAATGCCCCATTACACTTCCTATCATCAGCAGTACCATAGAACCTTGGGGCTCGGGCATTGTATTGCCAAAAACAGCATCCATTACCGGTAAGCCAATTTGTGCAAGTATAAAAGCAATGATGCCATAAATTGCGCCACGTAAATATTTACTGCTTATCTTTTTTAATAGCTTGGAAAAAATAAACACATACATCGCTGCAAAGATGATTCCTATTAAAAAGTGCATCACCCAAGCCATTGCCATTGGTACGCCCATCATTGCCGACATCATTGCCGGAGGACTCATTTTAGGCACCCCAGCCGAAGACCACAAGCGGGCAGTTCTGCAGCACGGTCACTGTTTCTGCGCAAGCGGTCAAGGGATCCTCATTCGCGGGATC
>JBBQPX010000454.1:0-2061 GCA_038216775.1 Chitinophagales bacterium | reverse complement strand
GACAACCAACAACGAACAACAGTTAAATAACTATTCTATATTAAACCTATCTGCATCTTTCCAAAAAGGAAATTTCGTTCTTACCTCTTCAAGCATTTCTTTCTGTAATGTAATTGTATTTACATCTTCATCATCAGCCATGTGATAAAGCACCTGCCCGAGTGGGTCAATTACTAAACTGTTTCCACTGTAATTAATATCGTTTGCATCGGTACCAACCCGGTTTACACCAATAACATAACATTGATTTTCTATTGCCCTTGCGCACAGTAAAGTTTTCCAGGCATGGCTGCGGCGCTCTGGCCAATTTGCTACGTAAATTAAAACATCAAATTCTGCTCCATCTTCACTAGCCTGTTGTCTAGCCCAAACCGGAAACCGTAAATCATAACAAACCTGTAGATTTATCTTCCATCCTTTTACTGACGCTATTAGTCTTTTGTTTCCGGCAGTATAATGTTTGTCTTCTTCGGCGTAGGCAAATAAATGGCGTTTGTCGTAATATCCGTATTGGCCGTTGGGCAACATCCAAATCATACGGTTATAATAATTTCCTCCATCCTCAATTATAACACTACCTGTAAGTATAATTTTGTTTTCCTGGCTTATTCTTTTCATCCATTCAACGGTTTCGCCATCCCCGTCCGAACCGGGCCGGGCGGATATTTTTTCTGCCAACGCCTTTGGGTTCATGCTAAAACCTGTGCTGAACATTTCTGGTAAAACAACAATTTCTGTTTTCTCGGGTATATCTGCTATTTTTTGTTCAAACATGCGTAGGTTGGCCGCTTTATCTTCCCAGCTTAGGTTGCTTTGTATAGTGGTAATGGTGAGGGTTGACATGAGTTTTTAGTTGTACACAAATTTAGTAACTACGTTCATTATAATTCAGCTTTCATTAATACTTTTCATTTTTTCTACTTTACAACTAACCGCCGTCAGGGTTTACAACCGCTTACGGGGTTAAAGGCTATCGCTTTTAAAATCAATTCAAATAAGTAAAGCCCATCGGGATGAAATTTTGGTAGAAAAGAGCGGGATGAGGGTTTCTAGTGCCTTAGGCATGGCATTTTCCTTTTTGCACCTTTAAATATCGCCCTGATTGGGCTTATGAGCAAATCGTTTAAATGTTTTCTACCATATCGCCTTGCCTACGGTACTAAAATTGTTGATGTTTTTAAAAGTAACTACCTGGGTCGGTTGTAGCTTTTATCAACCATTAAAAAACAAAAATGTACCTTTGCCGTCCACTTCAATAAAAAAGAAAGCCTGTTGCAGGCCATGTGGAGTAAATTTTTTCCTGCTGATTCAGAAAATGCGACGTCTTTGCCAGCCCACACTAAACACAAAACCATTTAATGGAATTTAAACAATTAGATCTTATTGATCCTATCCTTAAAGCATTGAGCACAGAAGGATACACAACACCAACACCAATTCAGGCACAAAGTATTCCCTTAGTTTTAGAACAAAGAGACCTGCTAGGCTGCGCCCAAACAGGCACAGGAAAAACAGCGGCTTTTGCAATTCCTATTTTACAATTATTATATAAGAATAAAGAATCTGAAAAAGGACCGCATAAAATTAAAGTGCTAATACTAACACCAACCCGTGAGCTTGCCATTCAAATAGATGAAAGTTTTGAATCGTATGGTAAACATACCGGCATTACCCATACTGTTATTTTTGGCGGTGTATCGCAGTTACATCAAACCAATATTTTAAGAAAGGGTGTAGATATTTTAGTTGCTACTCCCGGTCGCTTGTTAGATTTAATAAGCCAGGGTTTTATCGATCTTAAATATTTAAAAATATTTGTTTTGGATGAAGCAGACCGTATGCTGGATATGGGTTTCTTTCACGACGTTAAAAGAATCATAACTAAGCTGCCGCCAAAAAGACAAACGCTGTTTTTCTCCGCAACTATGCCACCTGAAATTCAAAAGCTTGCTGCAGTTTTATTAACAAATCCGGCTTATGTAGAAGTTACGCCGGCTTCATCAACAGTTGAAAAAATTGAGCAAAGTTTATATTATGTTGCCAAAGCAGATAAACCAAACC
>JBBQPX010000453.1:0-2082 GCA_038216775.1 Chitinophagales bacterium | reverse complement strand
ATTGTTAGCCTAGTCAATAAATCAGCTAATTTTTTCGGTGTCGCAAATTGACCAGCAACTTTCCTTTTCGCAGAAACAATTGAAGATTGCAATAAATTGTGCAGAATTTCAATTTCTATTCCTGCAATATTTATTGTTGCTAAAAATTGATTTAGCTGTATTATTTGTTTCCAAGAAGTGTCGGCAATGTATTCAATAGCAAGGTTACTGCTGAAAATATTCCAAAAATTACAGTGTTCTGAAATAGAAGAAATAATTTCTTTTGCTTGCTCTATCGATGTTTCATTGTCAATAGATTCAATAGCTCTTGCCTCATTGAAATGCCTTTTAAGCACATTTGCAAAAATGATTTTAAATACCCAATCTGTTAGTATAACTTTTGAAAGGGTTGGCAGTTTATTTGGAATGTCATTATCTGCTGTTGGATTAAATCCATATTCTGTTGCAGATGATAACCACCAATTATTTATTTGAACTTCAAGTCTTGCATTTCTTCGAGTATTCTTTAGAAGATTCTCAACTGTTGATGGAATGTTTTCTAAAACAAGATCAATAATTTCATCTATAGCCAAAATTTCAGTTGATATATTATCATAAATTTCACCTGATTCGAAAAATTTATTTAAGTCTTCAAGTATTGTGTGTAATAGAGTTTTCCATAGATTTTCTTTAGGTTTTACTTCCCTTCGAGAATTAATCTCAATATCAGCCCAAGATTTTAATATTGAAAAAGAATCACCTTGTTTTGTGTATAGAACTGCACTTTTAGCATTCCAAAGAACAAAGCTATCTCTTTTTAAGATTTTAGCTTTTATTATTGCATTGCCGATTAACTCTGAATTATTAATCGCAGTGTCAGGCATTTTCAATTCCCAGCCCTGCAAGATAATTTCTTTTGTTAGGTCTTTAAAGATTAATACATCAGGGAATAGACTTGATTTGTCATTGATAATTGTATTTTCCCCTCCTGCACCTTTAAAATGCCAACTTTTATTAGACAGAAATAGATTGATTTCACTTATTACATCAATCGCCCAACTTCTTTCGTTATAATTAATTTTTATCATTTTTAACTTAGATTTCACAAACTGATGGTTTAGCTTTCACTTTTCCATTTGTGTAGTTTAATGTATGATATTTTATGATAGGTTCATTGAATAATCTTAGCGTTGCTTTCTCAATTTCTTTTTTCTTAAGCGTTTCTTGAATTCTGTCAGTGCAGATTTTTATGTAATCTATGGGCTTTACTTTATGTAGTAAAACATTTTCATTTTTCTCAATTCCAATAAATTTTCTATTTTCAAGAATTGCTGAAAGCAAGAAGCTACCACTTCCACAAGCATTATCAAGAATAATGTCACCTGGGTTTGTGAAAGTTTTAATAAGATATCTGCCTAACTCAATTGGCTTCTGGGTAGGGTGCAATACTGGACCTTCTGATTCTGCTGTTTTTACATATACAAAATCGTCTATCAGCTGTTCTTCGTAACTAACAATATCATTAGGATATCTCTCTCCATTACTTTTTACATGTTTGGGCTTGAAATCTCCATAACTTCCTGTATATTGGTCTTTTCTAATTCCTTTGTCATATGCCTCACCCTTTGTCATTTGAGGATTGCATGTTGGTTGTTTTTTGTAAAAAACACAAATATCTTCGTGTTTTCTTAGTGGTTGCTTCTTTGCATTTAGGAAATTGGTTGATTTAGATTTAATCCAAACAATCTTGTATTTAAAAAGCTTTTCTTTACTAATTATCAGTTTGGCTGTAAACAAACCTTGAGCGGTTAAAGCAATTGCTCCATTATCTTTAATGATTCTTTCATAATGCTCCCAAAGTTGATCTAGGTTAATTACCGAATCCCATTTGTTTTGTGTAGTCC
Source organism: Chitinophagales bacterium (assembly GCA_038216775.1). Taxonomy (GTDB): domain Bacteria; phylum Bacteroidota; class Bacteroidia; order Chitinophagales; family Chitinophagaceae; genus Ferruginibacter. The sequence goes on along the minus strand of JBBQPX010000453.1, from coordinate 199 downwards.
CATATGGTAAATCACAAAGAATCATATCCACCGAGCCGTCTTCGATGTTTTTCATTTCCTCAAGACAATCGCCATGAATTACTAAATTTTTCAAGATATTTCTCCATTGTCAAAAACATGCGCTACGGTACACCCATCATCCAAAAATACTGTTCCCAAGAAAGCACCACAATCAACGCCTTGTGGAATGTCTTGTCCT
>JBBQPX010000452.1:0-2115 GCA_038216775.1 Chitinophagales bacterium | reverse complement strand
GGGACACTTGAATCCAGGTCGTAACAACGCTTTATATAAAAGTAAGCCGAATCAAAATTATTTTCCTGTATAAAAATACTTCCCAGGTTATTAAATGCACTTTTAAAATCAGGATAATACTTCAATACATTTTGAAAAGCCTTTTTTGCTTCAGCAAAATTGTGCATTACCTGGTAGGTTAAGGCTATATTGTACAAAGCGTCTTTGTTAGAAGGCAGAATATCCAGACTTCGCTTTGAAAATTTAATAGCATCATTAAAATAAACAGTTTTAAGTTGGGGATTTGATTCCTGCTCTGCCAAAATCCTGTATTTATTACCCAAAGCCGAATTAGTTCTGCTACTGTTGGGCGCATTTTCAGCACCGGATTCAAATATCGTAACGTTCGACTTCCAGTCGACGGCACGGGAAATAGTCATGATGGCAAACAAAACCGAAACGCTGCAAAATATGGCCAGAAACTTATTTCGGGATGAGCCTGATGCAGTAGATACATTTAGCTTTAGCAAATGAGCCACCCAAAAAACAACAGCAATTACAAAACCCAGCAAAGGGAAAAACAAAAACCTTTCAGAAAGTGTTGCTCCAATTAAGAAAAAGAAATTAGCCGTTGGTGCCAGCATTATCAGATAAAAAAATATTCCGAAAGAAATAGCTGGTTTCTTCTTTATATTCAATGTGGCAAAGCCCAGCATTCCTCCATACAACAATAATCCAATCCATGCCAAAGGCGAGTTCCAATTAACTAGTGGAATCTGGTTATAGGAATAATCCCAGGAAAGTGGCCAGGGAACAAAAGATAGCCGCAGGTAGTGAAACAGTATTCCCATTTTTGTTGCACTAGCCTCCGCAAACCCGGAGGCATTGTACAATACATTTTCTAAAACCGTGTTTTGATAGTTTTGTGTTTCGGTTGATAACACTGCTGACCTTACAAATAGAAAAATCGCGGCTATACCAACGTACGGAAGCGAATAAATAATTGACTTTTTAATTGACTGCGATAATAACATCCAGAAAACGAGTGGAAAAATCAGTATCATGGCGAAAGCACCTTCTTTTGATAGTAACGCCAAAGAAAAAAACAACATGCTTAGCAGACCGTATTTTATGGAATATTTATCAGCCTTAATTAAAGATGCCGCATAAGATAATGCCAGCAAACCAAACAAAGCAGATAGCAACTCATCCTGGCTTTTTACACTACATACAACTTCTGTATGTATGGGGTGTACTGCAAAAAGCAGCACAATTATTCCAATGACTAATTGGTTTGTGGCAGGAAATAATTTCAACAGCAAATTAAAAAGCACCAGCATCAGTAAAATATACAGCAGCACATTAACCAAGTGAGCCTTTGCGGCATCGTTATTAAAAAGTTGTTTTTGAATTGCAAAAGAAGTGAGTGTAACCGGTCGGTAAGGCTGCACGCCCTTCATACCGTTATATTTTTCAAGGCTACCATGCGTAAATATTTCGCCAATGCCACTAATTCCTTTTTGTACTGAAGTGTGTTTTGTATAAAAAATATTATCATCAACAGTAAACTCATAATTAATGCTGTTGCCATAAAGTATCAGCACCACAACAATTAAAACAATTCTCATTATTCCTTTGCTGATAGTTTTGGATTGAGTGGATGTTGTAGTTTTTATTTCAGCAACTTTGGCTTTCTTTTCTTTTTTACTCATTATTTTATATGTTCAATTAAAAATAATAATAAATTTAATAATCACGTATTATTACAATTCAAAAATAGGTTTATCTCCCCTAAAATTGCCTTCTATTTATGCTGCGCAAACAACCAGGGCAGCAATTCCGGCTCGGCCAATGCACTATCCCAACTGTTATGGTTATCATTGGGGTAGATGGTAAGTTTTACATTTATGCCTGCGGCCTTCATAGCCGTTACCATATTTTGAGAATGATAAGGCGGCACCACATTATCTTTACCTCCGTGAAAAACCCACCAGTTTACTTTTTTAAGTTGCTTAGCTGTTGCAGGGTTTGCGCCACCGCATATAGGAAAGGCCGCTGCAAAAGTTTTAGGCATGCGCCGCACCAACTCAAAAGTACCCATGCCGCCCATGGATAAACCGCCAACATAAATCTGGT
>JBBQPX010000451.1:0-2182 GCA_038216775.1 Chitinophagales bacterium | reverse complement strand
TATACCCTGCAATTATTAATATTATTTTTTCTGTGTGAAATTTTTAAAGAAACAGTATAAAATTATTTTTGCCACCATACACGGTGTTATATTCTTTATTATTTTATGGCAGCTTAGCAATAGCTCTTACACATCCCGGGTAGATGAAGAGATTATGAAGAAGGTAAATGCTGTAGGTGATAAAATTGCCGGTAGCAATGCACACTACAATCATGATTTTGTTTTTGTAAATGTAAGCCGGGATATTAAATTAGTAAGCGACCCGGCAGAGTACGGCGAAACCCCCATTACCGATAGAAGCAAGCTGGCGCAGTTTTTTAGCATACTGGCCAATAACGGTAATAAACATCATTATGTTTTGTGCGATATTTTTTTGGAGTTTGCTAATGATGATGATACCTCCCTTTTAGCAGCAACCAAACAGTGTACAAAGTTGTTGTTTCCGTATCATATTATTGCCGACAGTATTCAAAAACCCTGTATCAATGTTCCTTCGGCCTTATCTGATTTTGTAACCAACACGGGAGATTTCAGCAAGTTTAAATTAGTGTATAACGATACGGTTAAAACTGTACCCTTGGTTCTGTTACAGGAGATTGATAAAAAGAAATACCCAAGGTCTTACCTCGATTTTAAGTCAATCTATCCAAAATATTATATCCAGTCTGCCCAACTTTTTGAAACACAAAAGTACCCTTACTACAACCTGGGAGAGTTGCTGATGCTTTCAGAAGCAGATTCTTTTTACAATAAATTTCTTGAAAATAAATTTATTGTGATTGGTAATTATGATACGGATGTACACAACAGTGCAGTAGATAAAATACCTGGCCCGCTGATTTTGCTTAACACGTATCTTTCTATACGCAACCGGCAACCTGTAAGCTGGTGGTGGGCTTTATTTATGATAGCCGGCCTTTCGGCAATCAGTTACCTTTTGTTTTTCAAAAAAGTTAAGGCTCCCGTTATGTATAAATATCCCTGGCTCGATTTTATTATGCAGGTCTTTATAAACAACTACATTTCTTTCTTTGGCATTTGCCTGTTACTGGCCGTTTTGAGTGAGCTTATTTTTTCGGTGCAAACCTCTTTTTCGGTACTGCTTACGTATTTGCTTGTAGTTAATTTTTTTAAAGAATTTTATAAAAAACATTATAAAAGGGATGCGGAGTAATTATGGCCTCAAATGCGGGAAGGCTGTATTTGTAAAGTTCTTTTTAATATCCATAAGAAGTTGTTGTTATTCCAATCAATATTTACCGAAGCCTAACATGCAAGCGCCTGGTTTTAATTTTAGTCCCACACAAAGGCTCAAAATGAAATCCTATTTAACATAATTGTTTTCATAAGGTTTGATGGCTTAGGTATGGCTTTACCATGGCTTTGCTATAAGAGAGCTATGGTACTGCTATGGATTAACTATAAGTTTACTATCCCGTTTTTTATGGCATACATTACCAGGCCAACCCTGGTTTTTACTTGCAACTTTTCAAACAGTGCATCTCTGTAACCATCAATAGTGCGTGGACTAACATACATTTTATCGGCAATTTCTTTGTAGGTCATTTCAGTGCAGCTGTGCTTTAAAAAATCTGTTTCCCGGTCGTTAAGGGGCGTCAGTTTTTTTAATCCATCACCATCATCGTCCATTTTATTAATGGCGTGCATCAGCTTGCCGCTTACCAAATCGCTGTAGTAAAAGCCTTTCTCCATAATATCATGAATGGCGGCTTTTAATTCTGCCGGCTCGCTGTCTTTTAAAATATAACCTTTAGCGCCGCATTTTAACATGCGTATAATGGAGGTTTCATTATCGTACATACTTAAGGCAAGTACTTTTATATCAGGATGATTGGTTTTAAGCCACTGGGCAGTTTCGTAGCCATCCATTTCGGGCATGTTTATGTCCAGCAAAACAACATCGGGCAACAAGGCTGCATTAAGCTTTGTAGTAAAATCCTTTCCATTGTCGGCTTCAAATAAAACAGTGTGGCCAAATGTTTGCACAAGCGACGCAAGACCATTGCGCAGGAGTGTATGATCATCAGCTAAAACTACGTTTGCCATGTGTAAGGTTTATGGGTTTAAAAGATTCGCTTTTTGTAGGGCTGGCAGTTCAATAGTTATGGATGTTCCAGTTGCTGGTGTTGACTGCAAAGTACATGTTCCGCCGATAAGTTGT
>JBBQPX010000450.1:0-2186 GCA_038216775.1 Chitinophagales bacterium | reverse complement strand
GCATTTACCATTATGACTTTTTTACAAATAAAATTTCAATTAAATATCTGGCTGGTAATTATAATTGGGGTTGCAGGATCAGTTTTAGGAAGGTATATTCTTACATTGTACATACCCTTATTAGCTGGCAGGTTCATAAAGTTGTCGAAAAATGAGGATGTACAATTTTTGGGGCAAAAAATGAGAGAGCATAAATGGAAAGGGCAGCTTTTAGTAGTTATGTATTCCTTATTACCACTGCCTACCACACCTTTATTTTTAGCTGCTGGCATGGCTAGGATAAATGCTTTGTATATCATCCCGGCCTTTGTTATTGGCAAATTCACCAGCGATTCCATTGCCATACATCTTGGTAAATATGCATCGGACAATATAGAAAACATAATGCAGGAGGCAGTTTCGTGGAAATCAATTGCAAGTATTATACTGTTTCTGTTGCTTATAGGCGCAGTTTTATATATTGACTGGCGCACATTAATACAGAAGAAAAAATTGCTGCTGAAGTTTAATATATTGAAGTGATAATTATGCTATTACAAACTTCAAAAGCCTGTAACGCTAAAATCAAAATAATTTCATGGCTAATTATTTTCTACATCCTGTGGTTGCATTACATTTTCGCAGCATTCCATTATACAACCACCCCATTTCAAAATCAGGTTTTAATTCTGACATTTTAATCAAAATTGCAGTATGTAGTTCTTGTGCTGTTATAAAAAATAAGTTGTAAGATTTATTTTTTATAAGTAATGAAGAATGTGTAAAATAGCACAATTTGATAAGGAAATTAATTACCTTAAGAATAACCAAACCCTAGAAATATCCCGCAACAGACTTGACGAACGGTGCACTATATACAGGCATGATGGTCTGGGCCAAAATGGCGAATGATGAGAAGTATGTTTTGTGGTTAAAATCTATTGACGATAGTTTAAAATGGCAAGGCGGATCTGAGCTTTTTTTTGCCGATGATTATTGCGTAGGTCAAACTTATGCAGAGTTGTTTATGCTATATAAAGATTCTGCTATGATTAAACCTATGATGATTATTAGGAATGACCTTATTGCACAGCCACATACAGAATCTTTACTTTGGAATTTTGAAGGAGGATTACACAACCGTGAGTGGGCCTGGTGCGATGCTTTATACATGGGGCCGCCGATGCTAGCCTATCTGTCATCAGCTACCAGTGAAAAAAAGTATTTAGATATTGCTGACAAATTATGGTGGCGCAGGGCCAACTATTTATACGACTCTACAGAGCAATTATTTTTTAGAGATAGTCGCTATTTTGATAAAAAAGAAAAGAATGGTAAAAAAACTTTCTGGAGCCGTGGAAATGGATGGATAATTGCTGGCATAACACGAATTTTAGAAAATATGCCAGCCAATTGTACAAAAGGATAATCTGCTTACTTATTACCAGGGAGCTTGCTGGAATAAAGAAAGAAGTATTAAAGATTTTGATGAATGGAAACAATATCTGAAAAGCAGAGAGGTGCAGTTGCAAAATCCTTTGCAAATTCAGGTTCAGTAATAAATAAAAAATATTTTTAACTCCAGAATAAGTACATTATGCAATCAGCTATTCTAAAAGAATATGGTTTTACTGATGGCCCATTAACTGTTGAATCATTTGGTACCGGCCTTATTAACCATACCTGGAAAGTAAATTATAAAGACAACGATTATATTCTTCAACGGATAAATGATAACGTTTTTAAACAACCGGCAGATATAACCAGTAATATCGGGTTGCTTGCCGCTTACCTTAAACAACATCATCCTGATTACTTTTTTGTGGCACCGGTAAAAACTACTGATGGAAAGGAAATGGTCTATTTAAAAGATGAAGGTTACTTCAGAATATTTCCTTTTGTAACCGGTTCTCATTCTAAAGATGTGCTGCAAACACCAGACGAAGCTTATGAAGCCGCTGCGCAATTTGGAAAATTTACAAAACTACTTGACGGGATACCTATTGACGAACTTAAAATATCTATACCTGATTTTCACAATCTTTCCCTTCGGTATCAACAATTTTTAACAGCACAAAAAAAGGGAAATCCAACCCGCATTAAAGAAACCGAAGATTTAACAATTGAATTATTAAATCATGCTGAAATTGTAACCAAATATGAAAGCATAATCAGCAATGATAACTTTAAACAGCGGGTTACCCACC
>JBBQPX010000449.1:0-2198 GCA_038216775.1 Chitinophagales bacterium | reverse complement strand
TTTACTTTCTCTCTCTTCCGCAATATAGTACTTAGTAATAATTGATTTATCATTGCGTATTGAACAAAAGTATCAAAATATTAATCAAGTGGATTATTGGGCCGTTACTGGCGGGATGGTTATTTTATTCCTTATACCAGCAGGTAAAGGCACAGCCTGATATTGATTCATCTATAGCGCTTATTAAAGCCATGCCTTTTGGTGTAGATGCATGGAAATTCTGGCTGGTTATCATTTTTGTTTTTGTAAACTGGGGTATGGAGGCACGTAAATGGCAATTGCTGATGCAGCCTGTGCAGCCTATGAGTTTTATTACGGCCTTTAAATCTGTTTTATGCGGCGTTACCTTTTCTTTAAACACACCCAACCGCATAGGCGAATATGGCGGGCGTATTCTTTTTGTAAAAGAAGGCAATCGCATCAAAGGGCTAGCACTCTCTATCGCTGGTGGCATGGCCCAATTAATTATAACCATGTTTATGGGTTGTCTTGGTTTGGCATACCTGCTTTTTACAACGGATACCGGAGATAATTTAATGGGAATTTCTGTTTTCTGGATTCGTATTTTTTTATACGGAAGTGTTTTTGGTACGTTGGGTTTTGCACTCTTCTTTTTTAGATTAGGCTGGTTAATCAGGCTGATAGAAAAATTACCTTATGCCGACAGGTTTTCTAAATACATTAATGTTTTAGAAACATTTGATGCGAAAATTTTGTTAAGGTTACTTTCTATATCGTTCTTTAGATACAACGTTTTTGTTTTGCAATACATCTTTATGTTGCAACTGCTGCATGTAGAGCAAAACGTGTGGCATGCTTTCTGGATTATTACGGTGATGTTTTGGATACTGGCAATCATTCCATCCTTCGCCATAGCAGAACTTGGTATAAGAGGAACTGTTGCAAAAACGTTATTTTATTATAGCAGTAACACAATTGGTATCTTAACAGCTACATTTGGCATTTGGTTTGTTAACCTGTTTATCCCCGCATTAATCGGGAGTTTATTAATTTTGGGAATTAAAATAAGGAAAGAAAAATGATAAAACACTTTACAACTTTTTTATTGGTTACTGGTATTTGCAGTTTAAGTTTTATGACAGATTACAATGGAGGCTGCAGCATTAGAAATACCGCTTTTAAGGCTGATGAAGAAATTAAAATGAAAGTTTTTTACAGTACACTTGGCATGTACGTGGGTGCTGGCGAAGCAACTTTTACATCTGCCCTGGAAAGGTATAATGGAAAGCCGGTTTATCATTTTATTGGAACAGGTTCTACCTATTCGTTTTTCGATAACTTTTTTAAAGTGCGTGATAAATACGAAAGCTATGTTGATACAACCGATCTGCTACCCGTAAAATTTGTTAGAAACATTGATGAAGGTGGTTATAAAAAATATAATAACGTAACCTTTAACCAGGATGCGAATACAGCCGTGAGTACAACTGGTGTATTTAAAGTAACCAACTGCATTCAGGATGTGGTGAGCATGGTTTATTATTGCCGCAACATAAATTTTGATAAGTATAAAGTGAACGACAAAATTATGTTCGATATGTTTTTGGATGATGAAGTTTTCCACATGTATATACGCTACATGGGTAAGGAAACTATTAAAACCCGCTACGGAAAATTTAATGCCGTTAAAATAAAACCACTGTTAATTAAAGGCACCATTTTTGAAGGTGGCGAAAAAATGACTGCTTGGTTAAGCGACGATCCAAATCATGTATTACTGCGTGCAGAAAGCCCGATAGCCGTAGGAAGTATTAAGGTGGATATGATGAGCTACAAAAATTTAAGGTATCCGTTAAGTTCACTTATAAGTACGAGATAATATTAGCTAAGAGGACGAAAGAGAAAAAGAGTTGAATTAAGAAATTCAGGCTGTCTCCTTTTCTCTTTTGCCCTTTTAGCCTACAAATCGCTTAGGTTAAAATTTTCTTTCACTCTTACTCCCTTCTCCGTCATTTGTAAAGTGCAACATTCAATTGTTGGGTCGTGCTCAAAAAACAATACATAATCATTTTGTTGAGCCTCTGTTAAAAATGCTTTCTTTTCTTTTAAAGTTGTAAGAGGAAACATATCGTAAGCCATAACGTACGGTAAAGGAATATGCGCTGCAGATGGCAACAAATCTGCCATAAAAACAATCGTTCTCCCTTTGTAATTAATTTTGGGCAGCATCATGGCAT
>JBBQPX010000448.1:0-2262 GCA_038216775.1 Chitinophagales bacterium | reverse complement strand
GATTATCTGTTAATTATCAAGCCTGTTTATTCTCACCTTGAATAAGCGGGCTATTTTTTTATTTATCCTTTTTATCCGCAGCATTCTGCGCACATTCAGCCAAAAAATCTTTAATGCCCAGTACCATTTTATCTGCGGCCTGTTGCTGAAAAGCTTCATCCATTATCAATGCCTCTTCAGCAGGGTTGCTAAGAAAAAGCATTTCAACCAATGCGTTTGGATACTCAATTGGGCTGTTGAGCATAAAATTAAAACTGCTGTTGTTTCCGTATTCCTTAAGTCCGAGCTCCAGCATGCGTTTGTAAATACTGTTGCTTAAATTTCTAAAACCTATATAGCGGTAAAAAGTACTGGTGCCTCCAGACCGTATTGGATCGGCGCTGGAGTTTAGGTGAATACTGATGAGCAAATCGGGCACCGTATCGCGGTAAAATAAAATGCGTTCCTTATTGTCAAAAAACTTTTCATTGGCACGTGTCATAATTACTTTTGCACCTTCGGCCTGCAAAGCTTTCTGTAATTTTAAGGCAACAGAAAGTGCCAGCATTTTTTCTGATGAGCCTGTTGGCCCGCCAGCGCCGGTATTACTTCCGCCATGGCCTGCGTCCACAGCTATTGTTAAATTACGCAGCAATAAATTCTGCGGCTGTCGCTTAACTTGTATTATCAGGGAGTTGTCTTTGTAGTAAATATTATGGCCCCAATGTTGTGCATGTTTCAGCTCAATAGTCATGCGGTAAATATCATCTTCCACCTGTTCGTATGTAACGTTTTTAATTTCTTTAGCAGTGCCTAGCTGCGTTATCCAGTTGGTATTGTTAGTAGCCCCAAAAACATCTACTACTATTTTAGCAGGCTCAACCAATTGAAAACTCTGGTAGGGCAATTTTGTTGATAGACCAAGCTGCACATAATCAAATAAACTATCGCCGTACACCGTCCATTTATTGGTAAGCGATTCTGGCGTAAATGTTCCTTTGGATAAAAAAGTTACGGCATCATCGTCTATGTAAGCCGTTTTGGTTTTGGCCAGCTGCACTTTATACAAGCTGCCGGTTTTGCCAATTATTTTTAACTGCACAGCAGAATCCAGATATCCAATTTTTGCACCACCCAGCCTATCATCTCCCAAACCAAATAACAAATGCGCCAGCCTGCCTTTTGTTACGGCCACATCGGGCGCCAGCGGACCAAACATACTAATTCTGTTGGGGCTTTGTTTAGTAACAACTTTGCCTGCTTTATCTGTAATGGTAACAGATAGTTTACTTACCAAAAAACTATCTGTTTGCTTAATTACATACTCGCCCTGGTACATGCCGGGCATTTTATTACCAGCCATTTCGTACAAAGGAATATTGCCGTTAACCATAACGGTGCATCCGGTTAAAGCTTTTACTTTAAATTTTATTCTGTCGCCAGGCATCACAAATAAATTGCCTTCGGGGTAAGTTTCTATGCTGGCAATATCAAGGGTTTTAACCGTATCTGGTTTGGCAGGCAAACTGTAATTATAATTCAGTTTTTTATTCACTGATTTATCAGGTGCGGTAAAGGCAATAATATTAATGCCGCTATCGCCGGGCTTTAAATTAAGCTCGTAAGCAAATCCGCCGGTGGGGTACACTTTTACATCCTGCCCATTAATGGTAAGGCTACAGCCTTTGCAAGTACTACCAACAACAAACTGGCGTGCCGTTTTTGTGCTGATGATTGTTTTTGTTGGTTCAACGAGTTTAATAAAAGGTTTTTCTGCTGTTTGAGCTACCGATAAAACACTCAGGAATAATGAAAATGCTGCAAGTAAAAATTTCATGCCGGAAAGTTAAAATAAAATATACTTACGGGCAGTTAAATATTGGTGATATAAAATCCAGTAAATTCTACATGCCAAATACTAACATCGTTTAGTGCTCAAAAAAGGGAGCGATGTGAAAGTGCAATTTTCTGTGGTAAATTAATAAAATGTTTATCTTGCCTGCCAAACCAAACTACACATGATGTTACGTAAAATGCTTTTTTTATTGTTACCATTTTTATTTGCATTTAATGCACTATCTGCTCAAAGCGCAGACCTTGAAGAGAAAAAACCTGCCACTTTTGATGGAATAGAATACGGTTATATAATTAAGAATGAACAAACAAAAAGTACTAAAGGCGAAGAATATGGCCGTTTTGAAATCACTTTATACATAACCAACAAAAGTGGCTGCACCCGCTTATTTGGCGAAGGCAGTGCAGCAATTTCAAAAGATGCTGCCA
>JBBQPX010000447.1:0-2275 GCA_038216775.1 Chitinophagales bacterium | reverse complement strand
GTTCACTGAGTTGGTAGAAGAGGTGCTGGCCCCTGGCAGTTTTATAACGACTCATTTCATCGATCGGGGAAAGGCGTTAAGGCTTTACAAATCACATTTGAAAGGGGGAAGAAATATTTCGAAAGAAATATGGAAATGGATTCATTTGGAATTATGGCATCGTCAATTCTTTACCTGACACCTTTTTGGCAATTTGAGATTAAACTTTTTCCGAGGTAAAACAAAGTAAAATTCGAAGGTTTATAAAGATTTTATTTTAATAATGAAGCTACTTCAAAATGAAGAAATACCCATTCCGGCCTGGAGGGAGCTACTGAACAGAAGCTCATATTCTTCTCCCTTCCAGACTCCTGAGTGGTATGAGTTTTTCAATTCTGTTGATGGCTTGTCGGCTGATGTAATTGCTGTTAAATGCAATGCCAGTTTAAGTGCTTTAGTCGTTGTAACGTTACAAAAGGAATCTGGGATAACCAGTTTTTTTTCACGCAGGGCAATAATTTATGGAGGACCTCTTTTTGTCAAAAACGATCTTATAGGTTTGGAAAGTTTATTAGTAGGTTTAAAAAGTTATTATAAAAAGAGAGCGATTTATGTTGAGATTAGAAATCTGTTCGATTTTAAAAATTGTTTATCAGTCTTTAACCGAGCAGGTTTAAGCTATAATGCCTGGCTTAACTTTCAAATTGACACGAGTGATTTACAAGTAGTTAAGCAAGCTATTAGTAAGTCAAGGCTCAGGCAGATTAATAAAGCAATAAAAAGTGGTGTATTATGGAGGGAAGCTCGCTCAGTTGAAGAGATAACTGTATTTTATAACATTTTAAAAAGGTTATATCAAAATAGGGTTAAGAAGCCATTATTCCCTTTAAGTTTTTTTTATGATTTTTTCCATAGAGGGGTTGGCAAGTATCTATTGGTGTATTTTAAGGAAGAGATCATTGGGGGAATTATGTGTGTTATTATGCCAAATAAAATTGTTTATGAATATTATATCTGCGGACTGGATAAAGAATACAAAGATCAATACCCAAGTGCAATGGCAACATGGGCTGCTATTGAATATGCAAATCAAAATGGTATCTCACAGTTTGATTTTATGGGTGCAGGTAGTCCGGATGATGAATATGGAGTTCGTGAATTTAAAGCACGCTTTGGAGGCAGATTAATTGAATATGGTAGATTTTTGTTGGTATTGAACCCTTTCTTGTATAAAATTGGAAAGCTGGCAATCAGAATAAAATCAAAGTTTTAGATATTGAAGATTTTAATTGATATAGGTCACCCCGCTCATGTTCATTTATTTAAGAATATTGTTTTCGACATGCAAAAAAGAGGGCATGTTTTTTTATTTACAGTCCGTGAAGGCGAGAAGGAAACAATTCTACTGGATAAATATGATTTCAAGTACCAAAAGATTGGTAACAAGCGGAAAGGATTACTAAATAAGTTATCAGGGCTATTAATTTTTTCATATAGAATTATTAAGATAGCTCAGAGATTTAAGCCTGATTTATTCTTAAGTCATGGTTCTATGTACGCCGGTTATGCCTCATTTTTTCTGCGAAAACCACATATTGCCCTTGAAGATAGCGGGAATATGGAACAGGTCCGTTTAAGCCTTCCTGTAAGCAGTGTAGTATTAACCCCTGATGTATTGTCAGTAGATCTTGGCAAAAAACAAATAAGGTATACAGGCTATCATGAGTTAATGTATCTTACACCTAAATATTTCACACCCGATCCTGCCATTTATTCTTACCTCGGGTTACCGGAAAAAACCCCTTATGCTGTTTTGCGGTTTATATCATGGGAAGCCTCGCACGATTTAGGTAGAGCTGGTTTTAGCCTGGAAAATAAGAGAGAACTTGTTAAAATGCTTTCTGAAAAGCTGAAAGTTTTTATTTCGGGAGAGAGAAAGTTACCGGAAGAGTTTGAATCTTTTAGATTCAACATCCCATTTGAGAAAATGCATGATGCGCTCGCTTTTGCCACAATTTACATTGGAGAAGGTGCGACAATGGCTTCAGAAGCAGCAATAGTAGGGACTCCTTCTGTCTATGTAAATTCCGATAAAAAATCATACCTTGAAGATCAGGAAAAATATGGAACAGTTTTTAAATTCAACTCTAACAGTGGTGTTCTTGAAAAGGTTAAAAAGATATTATCTGACCCTGATATTAAAAATAAGCATGCTGTGTTAAGTAAAAAGCTTATTGATATTAAAATAGATGTCACGGCTTTTTTTATCTGGTTCATTGAAAACTATCCGGCAAGT
>JBBQPX010000446.1:0-2295 GCA_038216775.1 Chitinophagales bacterium | reverse complement strand
TCGGATTTTTAGACTGGAAATCAGGATACTTTGTAGGCTATGAAATTATGCTGGAAGAGAATATCCAATGCATAGCCTCAGCCTTAAGAATGGCAATTATTAACCTTGATATGATTCCACTAATTGCTTATCAGGATAACGGCAGAGCTTTTAAAGCTAAATACTTCAGAGAGTCTGCTGATTTTACAGAAGCAGGATTTAATGGAATATACACTAATCTTGGAATAAAACCTGTATTTGCTAAACCATACAATGCTAAAGCAAAGGTTATCGAAAGATTTTTTAAAGAATTTCAGGAAGAATTTGAAAAACTGCTCCCGACATATATAGGAAGCAGTATAGAGAATAAACCAGCACATATGAAAAGAAATGAAAAATTTCACCTTGAATTGTATAACAGGATTAACAAGGGCTACGTTCCAACAATAGAAGAAGCAATAAAGCTAATCGACTGCTGGCTAGATTACAGACATTCTCAGCCCTGCTCCAATGACAGAAGCAGAAGTATAAAAGAAGTTTTTGAATCAAGGGAACTGCAAAATATTGATAAGTCAAAACTTGATGATTTGATGATGGCTTATGAGGTTAAAACTATCCACCGCAACGGTATAAGATTTTTAAATGCCGATTATAACTGTAGATTACATGAGAGTTTGAGAAAAAAGGCAGTCTAAAATGAGAAAAATTGCGAAAAACAGAAATGCATATTTTGTACTAAATCATGCCCCTTTGTCCAGACAGATATTTTTCAAGTTACTATCCTATGCAGCCATTTGTTGAATTCCGTTGTAATTAATTGATTGGTGTAAGTTCTCAAAGTAAATCTTGTCAGGGGTTTTAAACCCTAAAGAAGTGTGAAATCTTTTTTTGTTATAGAAATTAACATATTTAGCTGTTTCAAGTCTTGCCTCTAAAAGGTTTGCATAATTTTTCAAAAATACATTTTCATATTTGTAACTTCTCCAATATCTTTCAATGAAAATATTATCTAAAGCTCTGCCTTTTCCATCCATCGATACCTCAATGTCTTGCTCTAAAAGAATATTAACGAAGTTTTTACCCGTAAATTGACTACCTTGATCGGAATTAAAGATTTCAGGTCTTGGAAAGTTTTTTAATGCTTCTTGTAATGTCTCAATACAAAAACTTTGATGCATTGAATTAGAAATTCTGTAACTTAGAATTTTCCTACTAAAAATATCGACAATAGCTACTTTGTAGGCAAACCCCATTAGTGTTGGAACATACGTGATGTCAGTCGCCCAAACCTGATTGGGTCTTGTAATCTCAACACCTGTAAGCTTATACGAAAATTTATCGTGATCTTTTCGTGGAATAGTTGTTCTAGGTTTTACCATTATGGCTTTTATTCCAAGTTTTTTACGGAGATTTCTCACAGTCTTTAATCCTACTTCAAATCCTTGATCCAGTAGCTCCTGATGGACTTTTGAATGACCATAAAAGCAAATATCGTCATAAATACTTTCAATAGCCTTAATTAATGCCTCATTATTCTTAGAGTCATAAGGTTTTGACGTGTAATATACGAAACTTCTATGTATTTGTAATATTTCACATTGTTTCACTACTGACAAACCCCTGTTTGTTTCTAAATCCTTATACTTTTTATCTATCATACTCTTGCGGGAATGATAATCCATTTTCTCTATATTTTTTTTTGATCCAGTTAACCGTAACGGTTAACTGACCTACTGTTTTATGAAGTTCTTCGATTTCTTTTTCTTTTGACTTTATTTCATCCTTGAAAATTTTATCTTGATTTCTGCCTGTAAACACAGAGTCTCCGTTTTCAAGAAACTGATTTAACCAAGCCCTTAGAGTACAGGGTGGCATTCCGTGTTCTTGTGAAAGCTCTGTTTGTGTCTTTTCTTGTCTTAAAATTTCTTTAACAATTTTAAACTTGAACTCTGGAGAATATTCTTTTGCTTTTCTACTCATTTTTTGTCCTTTCATTTTTATTTCATTTTATCTCGATGAAAGGATGATATCTTTATTTTTTTCTGTCTGATTTTATCGGCATATTATACTCTTTAGATTTGTCGATTATGCCGTTTTTAATATCAGCAATCTTTCTGCTGATACTGACCGAATCGACCTTAGCTCCTTCTTTTGCAGCTTTGGTATCAGATTTTTTAATCTTTGTAGCTTTTTTAAGAACAGCTTTTTCAATATCAGTCTTGGCAAGAGCTGGAACGAGCTCAAGCATTTTGCCTTTACCTATAAACTCATCAGTTTTAGCGTTAAACACCCAGCATTCTTGATAAGCGTGAACAT
>JBBQPX010000445.1:0-2357 GCA_038216775.1 Chitinophagales bacterium | reverse complement strand
GATGGTATAATGGTAAATGGATAATTATTTAATGGATAATTGATAATGTTTTCGAAATATGAAGACTGCGATTTCTTCGGAGTTCCAATTATCCATTATCCATTGTATCATTATCCACTATAATCTAGGTTTCCAGGGAATGTCTGCAACCCCAAGCAAATGCCCGGCATATCTTGCCAAAACAAAAAGATAATCGCTTAAGCGATTCAAATATTTTATCACCAGTGGTTCCACAGATAAATCATGCTCCTGCATATTTACACAGAGCCTTTCAGCACGCCTGCATACACAACGTGTAACATGTGCTGTGGAAATAGCAACATGCCCGCCGGGGAGAATAAAAGATTTCATGTCTTCTAAATCTTCATTCATCTTATCAATTTCGCTTTCCAACAATTCAATATCAGCCTCTTTTAAATCAGGTATTTTAAGTTTTGATTCTTTATCAGGGTCGCAGGCAAGTGCAGAACCAATGGTAAATAATCGGTCCTGTATTTCTTTTAAAATATCTTTCGAATGTTGATGTGTTAGCTGGTCGGCCGTTAAGCCCACAAAGGAGTTTAGTTCATCAATAGTGCCATAAGCTTCAATTCTGATATTGCTTTTAGCAACTTTAGTACCGCCGATTAAGCTGGTTTTACCAAGGTCGCCGGTTTTAGTATATATTTTAAATGCCATTTAATATCGTTTATTTAATAGGACAACAAAATGTAAAGGAATTGGTTGCATTCTTTATTCAAACTATAGCTAAAGCTTTTGCAGGATTTTCATTTATTTTATCGGTTTCTACTACGCCATCTCTTAGCCTGATTACACGATGAGCGTACATAGAAATATCTTCCTCATGTGTAACCAAAATAACAGTATTACCATCGGCATGTATCTTACCCATAATTTCCATTATCTCGTAAGATGTTTTTGTATCAAGGTTTCCCGTTGGCTCATCCGCCAAAATAATAGAAGGATTATTTATAAGGGCTCTTGCAATGGCCACACGCTGTGCCTGTCCACCACTTAGTTCATTTGGTTTGTGATGGCTGCGGTCGTCGAGTTTTACTTTGGTAAGCACTTCCATAGCCCGGTCCATTCTCTCTTTTTTGCCAATACCGGCGTAAACCAACGGTAGTGCCACATTTTCGGCAGCTGTTAATCGTGGTAACAAATTAAATTGCTGAAATACAAAACCTATTTCTTTATTGCGTACTTCTGCCAGGTCGTTATCTGGCATTCGGCTAACGTCTTTGCCATTTAAAATATATTTTCCTGCGGATGCTGTATCAAGGCAACCTAAAATATTCATTAAGGTAGATTTACCAGAGCCGCTCGGTCCCATTAATGCTACGTATTCATTCTTAAAAATATCTAAAGAAATTCCCTTTAATACAGGCAATTCGTTTTTACCCAGGTAATAACTTTTGCGGATGTTTTCTAAATGAATAATTCCCTGCATAAAATAAGTTGTAAGTTTTAAGTTGTAAGTAATAAGTTTCTATGATAGTAATTAAACTACTTAAAACTTAACACTTATTACTGCTTTTTAATAACTTTCGGTACTTTAAAAAACTGTTCATCGTGAACAGCGGCATTCTGCAAACCGGCTTCACGGCTAATACTTCCTTTAACTTCATCAGCCCGCAAAATATTTACATTGTCGCTCATGTGCAAAAGCGGTTCAACATCTGTTGTATCAAGCCCGTTAAGTTTTTCAACAAACTGAATCATTTTTTGCAGGTCGCTTTTTATCTCTTCTTTTTCTGAAGCATCAAATTTTAACCTTGCCAGATTGGCTAATTTATCAACTAAAGCATCATTAACTTCCATATTGCAAATATAAACGATAGTAAGCAGTTTATTTTTTTGGGTTTGCAACCGGCATATTCCAATTATAGACGGAAAACTTGTTTATTCTCACCCTGCAACTGGCAAGTTTTGTTATCTTCGCCGCCCGACTATATTAATAAAGAATTATAGCGAAGCGTATGGAAAAGAAAAGAGAAACCTTGCCTACCGGCAGGCAGGTAGTAATGAGTGGCATTCGCCCTACAGGTTTTTTGCACTTGGGCAATTACTTTGGGGCCATTCGTAATTACATAAAAATGCAGGAAGATTTTGACTGTTATTTTATGGTTGCCGATTTGCATTCGTTAACCACACATCCTGATACTAAAGAGCTAAAAGCTAACGTACACAGAGTTTTAGCAGAAAATATTGCCTGCGGTCTCGACCCCGACAAAGTTGCTTTGTATTGCCAAAGCCATCTGCGTGAAACTTCTGAACTATATCTTTATTTAAATATGCTGGCTTACCAGGGAGAGCTTGAAAAAACAACTACATTTAAAGATAAAGTGCGCCAAAAT
>JBBQPX010000444.1:0-2358 GCA_038216775.1 Chitinophagales bacterium | reverse complement strand
AAAAATGGGAGCGCCGTTTATAAACTTAAATGCCGCTAAATAAAAAGATATTGTCGCAATAACCACGGCCCATAATATTCTGGCAACAGTATGGTTGGGAATTGTTTTAGGGTCGGTTATCATAAAAAAAGAAAAAATAAGTAAACTGCCGGTACTTACTGATTGTATAAAGTGGTCCATCGGCCAGCCGAGATAAATGATTTGCCTTATAAATACTAAACCGGCAAATGAGAAGAGAAAGGCGAGACTTACATCCAGCTTTTGAATTTTTGTAGTTACAATAAAACCAAAACTTAAAACGCCAAAAAGTATAACAGCATTGCTACCCCATTGGCCAGGACTTATCCAGGCATTGCCTGTAAGTAAAATAACAGCTACAATTCCTAAGGCAGAGGGATTAAAAATGTGCTTGCCATTTATCCGTAGTAAATATTTTGAAGCGATGGTTATAACAGCAGCAAATGCTGCAACAGCCATGCTGTTGGTTTTTAGTAAAAGGCTTAAGCCAAAGGCTGATATTAATACTGAAGGAATGCCATTTGCAAATCGTTTAAAAAAGGGAGTTGCCTTTTTCTGATAGATAAACTCTGCAATAAACTGTGTGGCAAGGCAGGTTATAAAGTAGGTTGCATAAAGCCAGTATTCGTTATCCCAGCTTAAAAAATAAATTCCATAACATAAAAAAATACTCTGAAAGATAATTTGAAAGTATCGTGCATCTTTAAATAATTTTTGTAAAAGCATAACGGTTGATTTGTGAGTAGGATGAAACATCAAATCTGATTACACAACCGAAATGTTAAAAAACCGCTAATCAACTAAAAATAAATATTTGTGGAAAATGGGAAGTTTTGTATCGTCATTTTAAAAACGACTATGTGCTTTAATATATATTTCTTATTTTGAAATTCATTTGAAAATGAAGTACAAATAAAAATAAATTTTAAATCCTAAAACAAACTGAAATGAAAATCATTAAAAGAATATTTTTAGTTCTACTAGCTATTGTTGTGATAGCATTGGTAGCTGCTTTATTTGTAAAAAAAGAAATGACAGCCCAAAGAGAAATCGTAATTAATAAACCAAAACAACAAGTGTTTGATTATATTAAGTATGTTAAGAATCAGGACAACTATAGTAAGTGGAATAAGCTTGACCCTGACATGAAAAAAACTTACGAGGGAACAGACGGTACGCCAGGCTTTGTATATAGCTGGGAAAGCGAAAAAAGTGATGTTGGACAAGGCAGTCAGACTATTACAAAAGTAATAGAAGGAGAAAGGCTTGATTGCGATTTGCATTTTATAAAACCATTTGACTCAAAAGCAATAATGTCCATGACTACAACAGCTGTTAATGACAGCACTACAAAAGTAACCTGGGGCTTTGATGGAAAAATGAATTATCCGCTAAATTTAATGCGTGTGTTTATGGATATGGAAAAATCGATAGGAGATGATTTCAGCACAGGGCTTAATAATCTTAAAGCGGTTTTAGAAAAATAGCTTTATGGCATACAACGAAAAACTCGCCAACAGAGTCAGAGAAATAATTTCTGTTACCCAAAAAAATATAGAAGAGAAACGTATGTTTGGTGGCCTGTGCTTTATGGTTAATAATAAAATGTGCGTTGCTGTGGAAGCTGAAAGATTGATGGTCAGATTGAACCCGGATGTGTATGAAGAAGTGATGGAGAAGCAGGATTGCCAGCCGATGGATTTTACCGGCAGAATTATGAAAGGTTATGTTTTTGTAGATATACATGCGTTAAGCACTAAAAAGAAAATGGAGTACTGGATGAAGCTTGCGTTCGACTATAATAAGATAGCTAAAGCATCTAAAAAGAAAATTAGTAAGACAATTACAAAAATTTAAAAAATAACAGTATGCAATCAAAAGCAACAACAGTTGAACAATACATTGCTGAACTACCCGAAGAGAGAAAAAAGACAGTTTCAGATTTAAGAAAAGTGGTTAAGAAAAACCTGCCCAAAGGGTTTAAAGAAGTTATGGGGTATGGAATGATAGGCTATGTTATTCCCCATTCGATGTATCCCGATGGTTACCATTGTAACCCAAAAGACCCTTTGCCTTTTATGAATATTGCCTCACAAAAGAATTTTATCGCAGTTTATAATATGGGTCTTTATAGTTCTCCCAAAATATTAAAATGGTTTACTGAAGAATATGAGAAAACAGAAATGGGAAAATTAGATATGGGTAAAAGCTGCATTCGCTTTAAAAAGATGGATAAAATACCTTACGAACTTATTGGGCAACTTGCAGCTAAAATAACACCGGCGCAGTGGATTGAACATTATGAAAGGGAATATAAAAGATAAATTTTCAGACAAAAAA
>JBBQPX010000443.1:0-2366 GCA_038216775.1 Chitinophagales bacterium | reverse complement strand
ATGTGGTTCTGCATTTTGCCATTCAAATAATATTTGTAATCTTTATAGCAAAGCTGTAAAAAGTACTAAATGCCAATCGTAAAAAAGAAATAAATCTATGCAATCATCAACAAATATTTTATTAATAAAACCCTCAAGTTTCGCTTTTAACGCGGAAACTGCTGCTTCAAATGCATTTCAGATTGAACTAAATGAAAGCGAGGAGGAGATAAAGCAAAAAAAACTGCAGGAGTTTGAAGCATTTGTAATTAAGCTAAAAGAGAAGGGAGTTAACGTTTTTGTTTTTAATGATACAATAAATCCAGCAAAGCCGGATGCAATTTTCCCCAACAACTGGGTAACTTTTCATGCTGATGGAACCGTAATTCTTTACCCCATGTTTGCGCCAAACCGGCGGCATGAGAGAAGACTGGATATAATAGATTCTCTAAAAAAGAATTTTGAGGTGACCAAAATACTCGACCTTTCGAAATATGAAAATGAGCATAAATATTTAGAAGGTACAGGCAGTATCATATTTGACCACACAAATAAAGTTGCCTACGCTTGTTTATCCCCAAGAACAGATAAAGAACTTTTTGTTGAAGTTTGTAACTATCTAAACTATAAGCCCGTTTATTTTTATGCGCATGATAAAAGTGGCAAGGAAATTTATCACACCAATGTTATGATGTGCATAGGTGAAAAATTTTCAGTGATTTGCCTTGATAGTATTACAGACAAAGGTGAAAGAGATTTCGTGTGTACATCACTCACTGAAACAGGACATCAGATTATAGATATCACATTTGAACAGATGAATAATTTTGCAGGCAATATGCTTGAAATCAAAACTAACACCAATAAAAGTATTCTGGCATTATCTCAAAGTGCTCTTGACAGCTTGACAGCACAACAAAAAACTGAATTAGAAAAATATCTTGAGTTAGTTCCTCTTTCAATTAAAACAATTGAAACTATTGGTGGTGGCAGCACAAGGTGTATGATAGCAGAAATTTTTTTACCGGCCATATTAAATTAAATTTTAGTTTGGATAATCGCTGGCAAAGATACGCCGGCTGTTAAACCACATTAAGTATCTGTTTCATTTAAGCAGCGCAACACGTCAGTTAAAAGTAAACTGACAAGGATCATTATTTTTAAAACTGTTTTGGTCTACATTGCATTATTGAGTAAAATAGTTGAGTTTTTTAAAAATCAATTGATATAATATGGACAAATTATTATACCCACGATTTCTAATTGTAAAAGACAATTTTTATAGTGATCCGGAGGCGGTGTATAAAACAGCATTACAAGCTAGTTTTTATCAGCCTGAACATGTTACTGGTTTCCGTAGTAAAACGGTATATCATGAAAAAGGTATAAAGGCTAAACTCGAAAAATTGTTGGGAATAAAAATTACCCGTTGGGATATAGACCCGCTGGAAGAAAACGGTGTTTTTTATCAGGGGCTATCAAAGGGCAAAAAAAAGGAATTGCCTGGCGTGCATTCTGATGAACCTTATAATGATATAACAGTTGTTGTTTACCTTACGCCAGGCATACCGCTGGATTGTGGAACCTCTTTGTGGATGCATAGACAAACAGGTCTTATCGATCCGGTTACACCGGCAGCCGCACGCCGCTTAAAAATTAAATTTCAGGATCTAAAAAATCAACTGGAAGATGAATGCGTGGATCGTACTAAATGGATTGAAATAGACAGGATAGGGTACCGTTTTAACCGCATGGTTGCTTATCCTTCAGGAATTTTTCATTCTGCCACAAACCATTATGGCGGCACATTAAATACTGGTCGTATTTATCAAACCTTTAGAATAGGAGTTGATTGGAATACATTCCGGATGAAAGATGAATTATAGTTTACTCGCTGAAAAAATCAAGTAATAATTGCTGATAAGCATAATCATCTTTTGTTTTTTCAAAAACCATTTTTTTCATCAACTGCAATTGTTTCGGTTTATGAATTGCCATTGCCCAAGCCCATAAGGCTATCTCTTCTAAAACATTTTTTTCAATAGTTGTTAATGTAGAGCTGTTGATTTTTACTTTATTACAGAACTTACTAATAGCCTGTTCTTTGGCTATGCTGTAATTATTTTGCCAAGATTTATTTAAGGCTGATAGAATTTTAGTCATAATGTCTAAAACATTCAATGGAAGTTTTCCGCCGAGTGAAACTCCAATATTACTTTCTGTAAACCGAAGCAATGTTTTTTCTGTACTGCGGTAATTTTTTCTTGTCTTTATTTTATGATATTCATTTTCAGCCAATGCTTTTAATTCAGGGTCAACCGGCTTAAATCCATATTTATAATAAAACCAAAATGCGCCGCTTTTAATTCCATCAGGATTATTCAATC
>JBBQPX010000442.1:0-2432 GCA_038216775.1 Chitinophagales bacterium | reverse complement strand
CCACGGTAGCACTTGTGGAAGATATAAAAAAAAAGGCTGAAGAATTTTTACAAAAAGCCGTGTTACACCTTGGCGATGATACTATAAAAACCAAATTACTGGAGGGTGAAGTAACAGATGCTATACTGGAATACAATAAAGAATATGGAGCGGATTTAATTGTTATGGGTTCGCATAGACACACCGGTTTAGAAAGTTTATTTGTAACTGACGAGGCTGTGCAGATGGTAAAACATGCCACAACAGCATTGCTTATTATTCCTACAGCAGCTAAATAAAAAGCCGGTAAAGCAAATTCGCCCTACAATTACATTGCAGGGCGAATTTGTTTTCATTTTTCGGAAATCAATTTTTTGCGTCTCCTTTCTTTCGGTTTACCGAATACGTTTATGCTAAAAATCAGATGTTGATAAAACTACTTGGGAACCTGGATATTGAACTGCCGCCTCATCTTCTGCTGTTACAAATATTTTAACTGGTTTAAAAGAAGTAACGGCTTCAAAAGAAGCTTTCAGCTTGCTATTTAGTAACCCGGTGGAAGTTTTGATTTGCCCTAGATTTTTAATACCATTAGCTTCTGTCTGCATCCAAACCACATACATGTTTTTTGCAGGCTGCAGTCTGTCTGGCTTTGCCAGATTGCCAATATATACTTTTATTTGATAGTTACTGTTGTTATCATTTTTAACTTTTACGCTGCCTTTTGCGGCAGGCACTACTGTAGAAGTTTGAAAAGATATTTTCTTTGCACATGCTGCCAAAATTAACATAGTAAAAGTGGCCGCAATGGTTAAAGTGATAGCTCTGGTTGTTGTAATTTTTAAATTTTTCATTTCTTTATTTTAATTGTTTATTAATTTATCTATCACGATTTTAAACTGGTAGGTAACTAACTCACTACAGGCATAATCTAAAAAAAATGCTTCGCCGATTTTCTATAGCATCCTGCAGGCTGTGTGATAGTTATTTTAATCACGTAAGATTTAATCCAAATTTTTCCAGCTTACTGCGGGTATCTTCGTAGGATGAATGCTGTATGCCTTGTATGCCAAGAGTCTCGGCTACACTAACAAACATTGCACGGTCTTCAATGTAAATTACCTCTGTAGGTTTTACATGCGCAATATCCAATGCCAGTTTAAATATATCAACATCCGGCTTGCGCAAATGCACATAGCAACTCGAAATAAAAAAGTCAACAAATCGGGCTAAACCAAATGATTCAATACGATGAGTATTCAACTCCCTTGCTTCATTGCTCACTACAGCTATCTTTAAATGGTACTTGTTTTTTAATTCCGTAACAAACTCAATCATATCCGGCAGTCGCGTTGTTTGAGCAAACATAAATTCCCGAAATTCTTTTTTACTAAAAGATCGCTCTTCATAGAAAACAGTCCTTTCTAAATATTCATCAAGCGTAAGCTTACCAGTTTCATAAGTATCAAATGTAAGTTTATGTCTTGTTTCCATTTCATGGGAATCTATCCTAAATTTTTCCGCTGCAAGCCCTCGAGATACATGGCCCCATCCATCGCTAAGTAAAACGCCGCCAATATCCAGGAATAGTGTATTTATCTTATTTCCTTTATTCATTAGCATGATAGCACAGATTTTATATTCGTCAGTACCAGGTTTAAATTTTAAATATACAGTAACCCAAGTTCGGTGTTACGCAGTGTCCAATTCCTTCATATTTACAATTAGGATTTTTAAAAGGTTGCAAAAATTTTAAACAACCAATTATTGCCTTTCCCTTTAGGGAAGAAATAATTTAAATAAAATAGAAGTAATATATCTATCGCAAAAGGCCTGCCAATAAAAATTAGGTCAATGCACAGCAATACGAGCAACTCAATTTTAAAAAGCAAATACTTTTAAGTAAGTAATTCTACAGAATGGGGTGTTGTAATAAAAGGAGATCAATGTATTACGATTGTATATGACTTTAAACATAATAAACTATTCCCAGTTTACACAACACTATCAATCAGGCAATGCAGAATGCATTTTTGCAGAAAAGCCTGCAAATGCAGGATTTAACATTGCCTATTTTTGGATAAAAAAATCAAATTATACATGCTGAATATGATAAGAAAAAGACTAAACCCTGAAGGAAATCGTGATTTGGTGGAGCGTTATAATCACGAGCCTGAAGATTTATATTCGTTATTAAGATTGCCTTAAAAAAACTAGTTAACGTTTTAAAAGAGTTGGATAACATTTACTTGAATTAATATCGATAAATTTGTTGTAACAAAAAGATGTGTGACTCACCTGAAAAGTTGTATGGCAAAAAACAATCCGTTACGCAGTTTTTTTACTCATTAATAAATTTAAAAAATGCTTTGGCAGTATATACTTGTTTTTATAGGTGCTTTGTTATTTGACATTGTACCGTTTCCGTTTTTACCTGCATTTACCATTATGAC
>JBBQPX010000441.1:0-2452 GCA_038216775.1 Chitinophagales bacterium | reverse complement strand
TTACTAAAAATGTTACAAATTAATTATAAAATAATATTAGGCATAAGTGGTTAAAAGATCTCGACCTGCTTCTAAACGGGATGAAACTATTAATTGTTGAATCACCATCGAAAGCAAAGACTATTGAGAAATATTTAGACGGCGCTTACACTGTGCGTGCGTCTATTGGTCATGTACGTGACCTACCAAAATCAAATAAAGATGCTATCGATATTCCTGCAGGTTTTGTACCACGATATGAAATATCAAAAGGTAAAGATAAAGTTGTTTATGAATTAAAAGGACTTGCAGAGCGTGCTACTGAGATAATGCTCGCAACTGACCCTGACCGTGAAGGAGAAGCTATCTCTTGGCATTTAAAAGAATTACTTGATGAAGATAAAAAAGTCAAAGCCCCTATAAAAAGAGTAGCTTTTCATGAAATTACAAAAGAAGCTGTAGAAGAAGCATTAAAAAGTCCTCGTGACATAGACTACAATATGGTAAAAGCTCAAGAAGCTCGCCGAGTACTCGATAGACTTGTGGGTTATGATCTGTCTGGAATTATTTGGAAGAAGGTTCGCTACGGGCTCTCAGCGGGCCGTGTACAATCCCCTGCTCTTCGTATAATAATGGAGAGAGAAAGAGAGATCCGTGCTTTCACACCAGAAATATACTGGACATTAGAAGGATTATTTAATACAAAAAATAAAGATAAAATTACTCTATCTTGTATAGAAGAACCTCGTAGTAAAGAAATCGTAGAGAAAATATTGGAGCTTGGGAGAAAAGAAAATTGGTTTATAAAAGATTTGAAAACAAGCGAACAAAAAAGACAACCTCGAGCACCTTTTACCACATCAACACTTCAGCAAACAGCAAGTACAAGACTTGGATTCTCTCCTTCACGTACCATGCAAGTGGCTCAGAAGCTTTATGAGGCTGGATTTATAACTTATATGCGTACAGATAGCACAAATTTAAGTGTTGTTGCTCAAAACCAAATTATTGCTCTCATAGAAAAGAAATATGGAAAAGAATATGCTGAGTTACATATCTATAAAGCAAAATCAAAAAACGCTCAAGAAGCTCACGAGGCAATACGTCCTACTCATGTAGAGCAAGTTTCTGTTGGTAATAATGAAGAACAAAATAAACTTTATCGTTTAATATGGGAAAGAATTGTATCTTCTCAAATGTCTGATGCAAAATTACTTAAAACAAAAATAACTGCCAATATTAAAAGTGGATCTATCCCGGACTTTACGGCAAACGGTTCACGTGTATTATTCCCTGGATGGCTCATTTGTGATACAGGAGCTCGAGGTGAAGATGTAGAATTACCAGAAGTTAAAATCAATGAAGACCTCGATCTGATTGAATTAAACAGCACAGAAAAAGCAACAGAACCACCAAATCGTTATACTGAAGCAGGTTTAGTGAAAGAGCTTGAATCTCGTGATATCGGGCGCCCTTCTACTTATGCTTCAATAATGAAAACAATAGAAGATCGTGGTTATGTAACAAAAGAAGGTAAAACACTTTTCCCTACTGATACTGGAGATGTAGTTTCTAGTTTTCTTGAAGATAATTTTGCAAATTATATAAGCGATACTTTTACCGCTGAAATGGAAGATGAACTTGATGACATTTCAAACGGAAAAAGAGATTATGTTAAAACTTTAAAAGATTTTTATATCCCATTCCAAAAAGAAGTGAAAGAAAAAGACAAACTTGCAAAAGCCACAAATATGGGAGAAGCACCAGATGATATGCTTTGTCCTAAATGTAAAAGTAAAATGATTGTAAAGCTTGCTCGTGGAGGCAAATTCTATTCTTGTGGTAATTATCCAGATTGCGACGGAGCTCGCACGATGGAAGGCAACGAATTAGAGGGACCAAAGGAGACTGGAGAAATGTGCCCTACATGTGGAGAAAAAAAAGGTAAATCAGGTGGGGGTAAACTTGTTATTCGTGTAAGAAGAGACGGCACAGGTACTTTCATTTCTTGTTCTCGTTACCCTAAATGTAAATTTATAAAACAAGACGAAGAAGAAATCAAAAGGAAAATGACAGATATTACTTGTCCTATGTGTAATAAAGGTAAAATGATGGAACGTAAAGGAAGATTTGGAATTTTTTATTCATGCTCTGATTACCCTGACTGCAAGAACGCAATTAAAGCAAAACCAACAGGAAATATTTGTCCATTTTGCCAATCCCTAATGATGGAAGGCACAAAAACTATCCCTGAAAGATGTTCAAACAAAATGTGTAAAAATCATAACCCGCATAAATTGGGCCTAGATATAAAAAACAATAAATAGTTTTTGTGAGACGGAGTGATGTTTTGTCAGTAGACAAAACCACGAGTCGGGGTCGCGAAAATTCCGTAGCGGCGGCGAGGAATTATTTGTGACCAAAAACTATCCCTGAAAGATGTTCAAACAAAATGTGTAAAAATCATAACCCG
>JBBQPX010000440.1:0-2551 GCA_038216775.1 Chitinophagales bacterium | reverse complement strand
ATTATGTGATTGGCGTAACAGCCCCTGCCCCACTTCGTATGCTGCGAACAATGCAGCGTGACAATATAAGGCGTGAAGAAGTTCTGGCACGCATGGACAAACAAATGGATGATACCATTAAAATGAAACTCTGCGATTTTGTTATTGTTAATGATGAACAGCAAATGCTGATTCCGCAGGTTTTAGAACTGCATGAAAAATTGTTGGAGCTTGCAAAATAATATTGCCTCTTTTCTTTCGTAACTTACGTGTATGAAAATTTTCTCTGCAGCTCAAATAAAAAAATGGGACACATTCACCATCGAAAACGAACCCATTACTTCCATTGATTTAATGGAACGTGCTGCCACGGCCTGTTACAACTGGCTTGTAGAAAATAATCTTACTCAACATCATTTTAAAATATTTTGCGGCAAAGGCAATAATGGTGGAGATGGGCTTGCAATCGCAAGGCTGTTATTGCAAAATAATTGCAAGGCTACTGTGTACATTCTTGAGTTTGGCAAAAAGGGTTCAGATGATTTTCAGGCAAACCTGGAAAAGCTTCATCTGATAACGAAGGATATTCATTTTATTCAGTCTGAAGAATTTTTTCCTGCTTTAAATGACGGCGAAATAATTATTGATGCCATCTTTGGTAGCGGTTTAAATAAGCCTCTCGATGGCTTTACTGCAGCTTTGGCAAAGTACATCAATAATGCCGGCGTACCCACAATTGCCGTTGACTTTCCTACAGGCTTATTTGCTGATAAAAGTTCAAAAGGAAATATTGTTATCAATGCAACACACACCCTTTCCTTTCAAAATAAAAAACTTGCATTTTTTTTACCGGAAAATGAAATACCTACTGGCAAAATCCATTTGCTCAACATCGGCTTACACAAGAATTTTGAAATAGATGAGCATGCTGATTTTGAAATGATCGACAACGATATTATCAAAAGCATTTACAAACGACGCTCGCAGTTTTCAAATAAGGGAACATATGGCAATGCTGCAATAGTAAGTGGTTCAATTGGCATGATGGGCGCTGCGGTTTTATCCTCACAAGCGTGTTTGCGAAGCGGCGTTGGTAAAATAACTGCTTATATTCCCAAGTGCGGATACAACATCATACAAACTGCGGTGCCGGAAGCAATGGCTTTTGTTGCCGGTGAGGAATGTATTTTATCTGCCGAAGGCGTAGAAAAATTTAATACTGTTGGTATAGGTCCGGGCATTGGAAAATACCCGGAACATAAAAAGTTATTGACTGATATTTTTGCATCAGTAACTAAACCGATGGTAATTGATGCTGATGCATTAAATGTAATAAGCGAAAATAAAGAGTTGCAGCAATCAATTCCGCCATTATCAATACTAACACCTCACCCCAAAGAATTTGAAAGGCTTTTTGGTAAAACTGAAAGTGATTTTGAACGGTTACAATTGGCTTTGGAAAAATCAAGAGAACTAAATATTTACATCGTTTTAAAAGGTCATTACACTTTCATAAGCACTCCTGAAGGCAAAGGTTACTTTAACAGCACAGGCAACGCTGGTATGGCTACAGCCGGCAGCGGAGATGTACTTACGGGAATAATAACAGGTTTACTTGCGCAGGAATATTCATCATTACATGCTGCGCTGCTGGGCGTTTATTTGCATGGACTCGCAGGTGATATTGCAGCCGCAAAGTATTCGCAGGAAGCTATGATAGCTGGTGACATAACGACCAATGTAGGAACTGCCTTTAAACACATCAGCGCTTATTAATTCAACGCTATCGAACTCAAAAAAAATCCTGCAACGATGTATCATTGCAGGATTTGTATAAAAAACTAAAAGCATTAATTCACCAAAAAATTTCTTTGAGTAGTGTACAAAATAATAAATACGGCAACAATAAGTGTAGTAACAATCATACCAATACCACCAAACAAACTACCAAAACCAATAAACACTGCATAGGAAATAAGTGGAATTAATTCACCCACAACATAAATTAAATAGCCTTGCTTTTTAAGGTTACGCATTTGCATAGCGCCGTAAAAACAAAGTGCCACACCAACAATGGCCAAAATCATAATCATGCTGCGGTTTTCATACTGCTTTTTTACCAGTTCCATCGATCCACTCATTAATGATTGAACAGCTTTATTTTCCGAACCATTTAAACCATCAGTCATACCCTTATAACCTTCAATAAGTTTATAAGAAGCGCTAATTGTAAAATAACTGTACAATGCACCTAATGCACCAAGTGCGCAACCAATATAGGTGAGAATAGTCAGAACATTTAACATGGTGGGGAGTTTCTGCATATCCTTTTGTTCAAGATTAAGCATATCTTTTGTCTGGTCAACTTGTTGATTAAAATCTGTCATAAGTATATAGTTTTATTGTTTAGTCTACAAAATAGCAATTTGTTTGCTTTTCTTATAGCTTTAAAGCATTAATTATCAGCGTAATTAGCCATAGTGGATAACCATCTCTAATAAACCTACGTGTTATGCCTGTTTTTAATCCATTTACACTATTTTTGCCGTCCAAAAATCAGAACAAATATTAC
>JBBQPX010000439.1:0-2564 GCA_038216775.1 Chitinophagales bacterium | reverse complement strand
TGTATTTATAGTATTAAAATAGCTATCATTTGCAATCCTTTGTTCACTTTTGGCCTTTAACATTTGAATAGGTAGTGCTGGCCCTGCCTGATAATACCCCACCTTACTGTTATCTGGTTGCAATGCACTTGCATTTGCTTTTTCTTTGTATGATTCATCGGCATATAAATCCGGCAACTCAATATCAGGCACTACGCCTTTCCATTGCGTTGTGCTTCCGTTAACACGGTAAAATTTTTGTTCGGTTATCTTTACAAAATCCTCATAAGTTTTATTTTGAGAAACCGGCAAAGTGTCTAAAGGCAAAACAATTTGTGCAGTACCCTTACCATAGGTTGTGCCGCCTACAATTAATGCCCGGTTATAATCCTGTAAAACTGCGCTAACAAATTCGCTGGCACTTGCACTTGCACCATTTATTAAAACCATTAAAGGGCCATCGTAAATTGTGCCTCTGTTGGGGTCTTTTAAAAAAGTAACTTTACCCGTTTTGTCTTTTACAGATGCTACCGGACCAATATCTATAAATATTCCGGCCAGTTGCATGGCTTCCCACATACTTCCGCCACCATTAAAACGCAGGTCTAAAATTAATCCGGCAATGGTATCTTTCCGCAACTTTACAATTTCCTTACTCACGTCATTGGCGCATCCATCAAAAGTGAGTTTTCTTTCATCGGTTATAGATTCATCATCCCTACTATAAAAACCAGGCAGATTGATGTAACCCACATTTTTTCCACCATGCAACACATAACTTTTAACAATACCTTCTTCATCATCAATTTTTTCTTTGCGAAGTTTTACAGTTTTTAATTCAGCCGCAGCAGTTTTTATAGTTACTTCCACATCGCCTGCAGTATTGCCTGCAAGTAACCGGTCTAATTCGTCTTCGTCTATATCAACAATATCTTTTTCTACAGCATCAGCTTTTATTTTTATGAGCTGATCCCCGGTATGTAGCTGACCACTGCGCCAAGCGCTGCCACCAGGTTGCAGGTAGCTGATGGCTAAATCTCCTTTGTCGTTTTCCTCAAGCTCAAAGCCAGCGCTAAATTCAGAAGCACTCATTTGCGAATCAAATTCCTTTTTCGCTTTGATGGTCATGTAACTTGTATGCGGATCGTAACACCAGGTAATAGTATTTAGGTAGTCATCCTCCATTTCTGCTTTAAAATCTGCTGTGGTTTTTTGCAATGTTTTCATGAAGGAACTCTCCTGCTTTTTTGATTTTTCCCGAGCCTCCTTTTCTAATTTCGCAAAGTCTGTTGGTACAGTTTCACCAATTGTTTTTCCTTGGTCAGATAATTCATCAGCAATATTTTCAAGCACCCGCCATTTTAAAAACCTTTGCCAGCGCTGTGATAGATCTGCAACAGATGAGGCATACGATGTAGCAGGCCAGGTAATATTATCGGGCTTGCTAAAGTCAAGCGGTTTTGCCAGTAAAATATTTAAAATGCTATCTACTCTTTTTAAACCTAATCTGTAAACTGTAGTTGACTTATCGTAAAACCCCCAACCTTTACCCAGCATTTCATCGTCAAGTTTTGTTTTGTAAACATCCAGAACCACTATATCAGCCTGCGTAAAAATTAGTTTTTCATCGTCTAGTTTTTCAATCCATTTGTTATATAACATGGCAGATGAAGAATCATTCCATTGTAAGGGTTTATAATGATTTTGCTCTAAAAAGCGACGGAGTGTAATTACTTTATTATGCAGCATTTCAGCAGCTTGCTGTGCATATAAATTAAAGCAACCAAAGAATGTAATCAGCAGGTAAAATCTCTTCATAAAACCGTTTTGGTAGCGGAACAGATAGCAATTTAAAACGTTTGGTGGATATTAAAAATTTTTATTGGGTAAATAATAAACCCCGATTGTTGCGTAGTGCAATTAATCGGGGCTTTGTTTAAGTATCGAAATGCAGGCTATCTCAATCCCATCTCCTCAATAATGCGGTTAATTTTATCGTTTAATAAATGCTCAGTAGTTTCAAAAGCAGCTGCATCATTAAGTGATGCATTAACGCTAAAATAAAATTTAATTTTTGGCTCAGTGCCGCTTGGCCTTGCAGAAATTTTTGTTCCATCTGCCAACACAAATTGCAACACATTGCTTTTTGGTAAATCAATCACCCAGTTTTCGCCGGTCTGTAAATTTTTGCCAACCTGCAGTTCGTAATCGAGTAATTCAGTAACCGGCGAACCATCAATCATTAGTGGCGGCTTACTTCGGTAACCTTCCATCATTTCTGCAATCTCGGCGGCGCCGTTCATACCCTTTTTTGTTATACTCACCAGGTTTTCTTTGTAAAAGCCATACTCCACACACAGATCAACCAGTTTATCGTACAAGCTGCGGCCTTTATTTTTTTCATAGGCAGCCATTTCGCAGATCAGTGCAACGGCACTCACCGCATCCTTATCTCTTATCTCATCGCCAATCATCAATCCAAAACTTTCTTCGCCACCGATTATATATTTTTCTTTACCCTCTTTTTCTTTTATCAATTTCGATATCCACTTAAAACCCGTAAGCACACTGTAACAGTTTACGCC
>JBBQPX010000438.1:0-2574 GCA_038216775.1 Chitinophagales bacterium | reverse complement strand
TGCTATCGCAATCTGCAGTGTAAGCAAGGCTGCATCTTTCCACATATCAAAACTCCACTCGTATGGGTAACTAATGAAAGGGATTTGTTCGGGCAGTAGTATTCTGCCTTCGATAAAATTAAATGCTGAAGTATCGGCTATTTCGGCATGGGGTATGAGTGCTGATTTTTTTACCAGCTCATCATACAAACCACCTTGCATTAATTGTGTGTAATGAGATTCGTATGCAGGATTAACGTAGCGATAAACCTGTCCATTTTGTGTGAAAACAAAACCGCTGTTATCTCTATATGAAGCAGGGTGCCCTTGCATGTTTTAACTGGATTGTTTTTGCTGGAAATTATTCGGCTTCGTCTTTTTCCCCATTCTCTTCTTCATTCTTTTTGTACTTTCTACCGGTGAAAAATGCTTTTACATTCAACCAGAAATTTTTAAAAAAGAAGCTCACGCCCAACACAGCAGCAATAATCATTTGTAAAATGTAACTGCCGCTTCCGGGATCGATATATAATAAAAAGAAATGCATATTTAGTAATGTATAACACGAAAATAGTAAAAGCAAGTTAATAGCTGCGAAAAAAGGAAGCAGGCCAAACATTATTGTAGATCGAGTACATTTGAAGCACTAAATTATACTTATGTCTTTTATTAACTACAACACTAAAAACAAAGTAACCATTTTCCCCGGCGTACAAAGCGCTATGGAGCATTCTGCACAAATAAGTTATGGCTGTGTATCACTTGAAGAAGGCGTAACTGTACCGGAACATAGCCATCCGCATGAGCAATGGACATATATACTTGAGGGCGAAATGGAATTTACCTTAAATGGAAAAAAGCAATTGCTGCTGCCCGGCATGGGTGCATTTATCGGCTCCAATGTTTTGCATGGTGCTTTTGCCGTTACCGCTTGCAAAGTAATTGATGTGTTTACGCCTGTGAGGGAAGATTACAAAGCAATGGATAATGGAAAATGAATTAATGGATAGTTGATATCTGTTTATCCCGGATCTTTCTTGAAGTCGAAACAATTATTAATTATCCAAACCCTTTTGCTTCGTTTTAAACGAAAAATGCTTCTGGCTTAAATAACTGATGGTTACAATAATGCCCGTAGTAAGACATTGGCTTAAAAACGGCCACCATAAAAAGACCTCAACAAATATTTTAAGTATAAAATAGTTGAGGGTAAGGTTAAGTAAAAATGACAACCCATAGCGGAAAAGCTGAATTCTTCCCCTCAAATTAGAATCTACAAACACTACGAACTTCATCAATATAAAACCAACTACAAAATTTACACAAAAGGAAACGAACAGCGCAGCATTGTGGGGTTTTAAGGCATAAAACCCCAGCTCTACATTTTCTCCTTTAAAGACAAAAACGAGTAAGATTTTAAATAATGCAAGGCCTAAAATGGTATTCCCCCCGCCACAGGCTGCGTAACGGAAAGTCTGCTCGGGCATAAACCGCCTGAAAGGAGGGTAAAAGAAATCAATAAGAGATATGATTAAATTTTTTGGCACTCAGCATTTTTAGCTTTTGTAAGGTGTTAGATGTACGATATATGCAATTATTTTAGAGCAGCCGTACATCGTACATCAAACATTACACATCAATTATATAGTTCCTCCCTCATCGCCTTCACCCTGTCATCAACAAGGTATTCATCGTAGGTCATTAACCTATCAATCATACCTTTTGGTGTAAGCTCAATAATGCGGTTGGCAACGGTTTGCATAAACTGATGATCATGCGTGGTAAATAAAACCACACTGGCATAAGCCAACATATTATCGTTGAAAGAAATGATACTTTCCAAATCAAGATGGTTTGTTGGTTCATCCAAAATCAAGACATTTGGATTTTGCAACATCATCTTACTAACCATGCAGCGTACTTTTTCGCCTCCGCTTAATACATTGGTCTTCTTTAAAATTTCATCACCGCTAAATAACATTTTACCTAAAAATCCACGTAAAAAATCTTCATCTACATCTTTGGTTGTTGGTGGCACGTATTGGCGCAACCAATCCATCAGGTTAAGGCTGCTGCCTTCAAAATATTCACTGTTATCATTGGGCAAATAAGCTGTGGTAACAGTTGTACCCCATTCGTAAGTGCCGCTATCGGCCTTCATGCGACCGTTAATCACTTCAAAAAAGCTGGTAAGTGCAATCGGGTCACGACTTATAAAAGCAATTTTATCCCCTTTCTGAATATCAAATTTTATTCTGTCGAAAATAGTTTTGCCTTCGATTGTTAATTTAAGATTATCAACTTTCAAAATCTCATTACCAACTTCTCTATCCTGCTTAAATATAATACCGGGGTATTTTCTGTTACTCGGCTCAATATCTTCAATAACCAGTTTCTCCAAAGCCTTTTTACGGGAAGTTGCTTGCTTGCTTTTAGAAGCATTGGCACTGAATCGTGCGATAAATTCCAACAGGTCTTTACGCTTGTCTTCGTTTTTCTTGTTCTTATCGCTCATTTGGCGGGCAGCCAATTGAGAACTTTCGTACCAGAAACTGTAGTTACCCGTGTAAACCTTAATCTTACTTCTATCCACAT
>JBBQPX010000437.1:0-2591 GCA_038216775.1 Chitinophagales bacterium | reverse complement strand
GGTCGAGGTGGCAATGTGTGTTAAGCAGCATCCGGGGCGTTAAACCGCTCTGTGTAATAAATGCTGTTATTTCATCCTTTTCGTCGTGGAAATAACAGCCGGGGTCAATTATTATACAGTCGTTAAACTCGTTGTACAATAAATACGTATTTTCCTCTATAGGGCTAAAAACAAAGGATTTGATTTTTAACATGTTGGCTTTTATTTTACTGTGGTTAATTTATTACAAAACAACTAATTTTAAGGTACAAATCATATGCTATTAACCCATTAGCGGGTTTTTTAAATTAAATATAATTTAATACGGACCGATAATAACGAAAATATGCAATTACCGATGATGAATGAAACAATCTACGCAAAGATAAAAGCTGAAGAAAGATTTGCCGTACAAGGGCGTGACAAACAACCTTGCCCGAATGAATTTGTTCAGGCGGGGATGATGACCAAAGCTTCTAAAGCCTGGACAACAATTACTCTTTTGATATTTTTGGCTGCTTTTTTACTTCCAAACGTTTTGGAGGCGCAGGTAAATGCTGTTGAGTTTGGCAAAAACAGGGTGCAGTACAAAAAATTTAAATGGTACTATTATCAAACTAAAAATTTTAATGTTTATTACCACCAGGATGGTGAAGAACTTGCCAAATTTATAGCACAAAGTGCCGAGAAAGAATTGGTACCTATGGAAGCGGCTGCAGAGTATAGCTTGCAACGCAGGGCAAATGTAATTTTATACAACGACTATGCAGAAATGCAGCAAAGCAATATTGGTTTGGATATTGATTGGCAAAGCACGGGTGGCGGCACCAAACTGGTAAATAATAAAATGGTGGTTTATTTTGAAGCCGACCATGCAAAATTACGTTTACAGGTACGTAGAGGCATTGCGCAGGTGTTGACAGAAAACCGTTTGTTTGGTGATGATATTGGCGAAGTAGCTGGCAATCAGGCTTTGCTTGATTTGCCTAAATGGCTTACTGATGGCTATATAAATTACCTGGCAGAAAACTGGAGCACCGAGCTTGACGACGAACTTAAAGCCGAAATAGGAAGCGGCGACTATAACAAGTTTACAAAGTTTGCTTTTAAAAAACCAGTAATTGCAGGCCATGCTTTTTGGTATTATATTGAAGAAAAATACAAAAAAGAAAATGTTACTTACTTGCTGTATCTGGCTACAGTTTACAAAAATTTAAACAAAGCTTGTTTGCAGGTTTGCAAAAAGAAATTTAAAGATGTACTGGCAGATTTTATGGAATACGAAGACGATAAGTACTCCAACGATGACAGGCGCAGAAAGCCCTATCCTAAAGGAAGTTATGTAGATGGCTTTGATATTAATAGCCGTTTGAATTATTACAGGTTTAATGTTAATCCAAATAAAAAGAATAATTCTTACGTAGTTACGCAATACAAAAAAGGCATTACCAGAGTTATTTATAATGATGAATATGTAAACAAAACTTTGCTGAAATACGGCATTCGTACTTACGGTACAGATGTAAATCCTAATTACCCCATGATGGCCTGGGATCCAAAAGGCACACGCATTTCTGTTTTATATTCAAAAGAAGGAAAACTTAAATTGTTTGTGTATGATATTGTAATGCGCCGCAGAGATTATGATATTGACCTTACCAAAGAATTGGATCAGGTGCAGGATATGAAATACATGACTAACAGCAATACGCTTTTATTCTCGGCTGTTAAAAACGGTCATACCGATATTTACACTTTTGAACTGAAGAATGAAAAGCTAAAACAAATAACCAACGATGTTTATGATAACCTCGATGCATCTTTTGTAGCATTTCCAAACAAAACCGGTATTATTTTTTCCAGTAACAGACCTACGGCGATGGCTAAAACCGGTGATACCGTTTTACCAAGTAACAGCAAATACAATATCTTTTTAATTACAAACTTTGGCGATAAGCCAGAGTTAAATCAAATTACACAGCTAACTAACTTAAAATACGGCAACGCACGTTTACCAACACAGTATAATGAAAACCATTTTACTTTTGTGAGCGACGAAAACGGTATTGGCAACAGGTATGCAGGTTTTTTTACCACCAAAAAAGAAGGGTTGGATACGCTGGTTTTAATAAGCGGAGAAATACTGCGCAATCCTTCAGCAAAGGAAGTTGACAGTACATTAAGAGTTTACAAGAAAAAAGATGTTGACTCTATAGCAGTAGTTTCTATTACCAGCGATTCTGCTTATTCTTTTCCTTTAACCAACTACCAAAGCACACTTGCAGAAAGCCGCATTGCTGGTGATAATAACCAGGTGAGTGAAGTAACAAGAGACAGAGACCAAAAAGATTTATACAAAATAAAAATTGATGAAAATGTATTGCGCCGCAGAAATGTAACCGCACAGCCTACAGCGTATATGAAAAAGCTGATGGGCGAATACAAGGATACAGCTGCCACTACAAAAGCAATTGAAGCCATAAAGCCAGCAAAAAAAGAAGACGACATTTTTCAGACAGAGTTTGGCAATGAGAAAAAAGATAGCGCATCATCAAATGCAGTTTCTTCCACAGTAGCTACGTACGATGTTTTAAAAACCATAAAACAATATC
>JBBQPX010000436.1:0-2630 GCA_038216775.1 Chitinophagales bacterium | reverse complement strand
CAGCAGTATTCAGCAATATCTTAAAAAGAGATTAAGAACTGATACTGTATGGTTGCAGCAAACCGAACAACTAAGGGCTAAAAAATAAAACATGGACGAAATATGGGAATATAAATTATTTCAACTGGGCAAGTTTGTATTAACTACAGGTAAGGTAGTAGGCGTGTTGCTTACTATTTGCTTAACCTGGTTAGCGCTTACTTTGTTTAAAAAATATCTTATTCACAAAAAGCAGCAAACACAGGGTGAACGAGGCCGAAGGTTGTCGCTGTACCAACTGGTGCGTTATTTTGTTTGGGTGTTTGTGGTATCTGCCTGCATAACTATATTAGGATTTGATGTTTCAATTTTAGTTGCAGGTTCTGCAGCCTTATTAGTTGGTATCGGGTTTGGGTTGCAGAATATTTTCAGCGATTTAATATCAGGGCTATTTATGCTTTTTGAACGAAAAGTAAAAGTTGGCGACGTAATGGAGGTTGATAATATTGTAGGAAGGGTGGTAGCCATAAACCTACGCACATCAGAATTATTAACCCGTGATGGCTACAATATTATTGTGCCTAACCATAAATTTATTACCGAAAATGTAATTAATTGGAGCCATAACAGCTTCGATCGCCGATTTGAAATAAAGATAGGAGTGAGTTACAATAGCGATATAGATCAGGTAACCCGCATATTATTAGATTGCGCCAGAACTCAAAAAGAATTGATAAAAGAAAATGACCACAAGCCAACCGTTCGCTTTCAGGATTTTGGAGATAGTGCACTTGTTTTTTTATTGATGTTCTGGACAAGTGATATATTTCCTGTAGAGCAGGTTAAAAGCGAAATGCGTTATAAAATCTTTAAAGCTTTTAAAACAGAAAATGTAATAATTCCTTTTCCTCAAATGGATGTACACGTATTTAATCCAGAGCTTTAGCCATCTTATTTAAATGTTGAAAACCAAAGCCTTTCATTTATTTTTGTTTAATGGAAGGTATAAGTTCATACATCTACATTATTGCAGCCTGCCTGTTAATAATAATCTCATATCTGTATAACCTATTTTCGCAAAAAACCGGTATTCCAGCGGTTTTACTTTTAATTTTAACGGGTGTTGCTATTCGTGAGGTTTTAATATACTACAAAGCTTCTATCTCTATTCCCCACAGCACTGTGGAAATGTTTGGTATCATAGGTTTAATAATAATAGTATTGGAAGCGGGGCTGGATTTGCGGGTGAGCAAGAAGAAGATTAAACTTATAAGAAATGCTTTTTTTTCGTCGCTCGTTATTTTTATACTATCTGCAGCAGCCTGTACGGCTATGCTTTATTATTATCTGGAAGAACCTTTTATACATTGTCTGGTGTACGCAATTCCCCTTTCAGTTGTAAGCAGTGCCATTGTAATACCCAGCATTTCGCATTTTGAAGAGGAGAAGAAAGAGTTTCTGGTGTACGAAACTTCGTTTTCTGATATTATCGGCATCATGCTTTTTAATTATGTAATTGCAGGTAACCTTTTGCAAATTACAAACATTGCCAAATTTTTTGGGTCGGTTGCATTGGCCATTATTTTGAGCGTTGTTTTATCAGTTTTAATTTTGTTTATGCTTACCAGAATAAAAACTAAAATCCGTTTCTTTTTAGTTTTTGCTATGTTGATTTTCTTGTATGCAGGCGGCAAAATGTTGCATCTGCCAGCATTATTCATCATTTTACTTTTTGGTTTAATTGTAAGTAACTGGCAATTGCCTATGTTTAAAAAATTTTACTATTGGATGTCTTTTAAGCAAGTGTCGGAAGTAGGAGGATTGTTGCATGCCCTAACAGCAGAAACCAGTTTCTTAATTCGAACTTTCTTCTTTTTTATTTTTGGTCTTACCATTGATTTGCGTTTGATGTTGGATATTGAGGTTTTGTTTGCAGGCAGCCTGATTGTACTGGTTCTTTTTGTAATCAGGTTTATCTATTTAAGATTTTTTTTACACGCTCATATTTTTCCAGAATTGTTTTTTATGCCACGTGGCTTAATAACTATTCTTTTATTTTATAGTATCCCCGAGTTTTATCAACTATCAAAATTTAATTCTGGCATTCTGTTTTTTGTGATATTGACAACGAGCGTTATTATGACGATTGGCACTATCAGCTACGGCAGACCCAAGCTGCAAATAATTAACGATAATATTCCCTTTACAGTTAACGATACCAATGAT
Source organism: Chitinophagales bacterium (assembly GCA_038216775.1). Lineage (GTDB taxonomy): Bacteria > Bacteroidota > Bacteroidia > Chitinophagales > Chitinophagaceae > Ferruginibacter. The sequence continues at coordinate 425 of JBBQPX010000436.1, read as the reverse complement.
AACTAGAAACCTATGGAAGAGATAAAAATACTTTTGATTGAGGATGAAAAAAAAATAGCTGATACACTTTCAAAAGGATTGAAGGAGATGGACTACCATGTTGAAACAGCTTACGATGGAAAAATTGGCTTGCGTATTTTTGATTCCGGAGATTTTAACCTGATAATTACCGACATTAATTTACCCGGAATAAACGGATACGATTTATGTAAAGACATACGGAGCCGAAACCAGCATATTCCCATAATTATGCTTACTGCCTTAAGTGCTACCGAAGACAAAATTGAAGGCTTTGATGCCGGGGCAGATGATTATCTGGTAAAACCATTTGAGTTTAAGGAACTGCTTGCCCGCATAAGAGTGTTGCTAAAGCGAACCATGCATCAACAATTGCCCACCGGAAACATTTTAACTGTGGCAGACCT
>JBBQPX010000435.1:0-2635 GCA_038216775.1 Chitinophagales bacterium | reverse complement strand
TGAGGGTTTTATTAATAAAATATTTTTTGATGCTTGCATAGACTCATTTACTTTTTCTGAATGATATCAAATACTTTTTACAGCTTAGCTATAAAGATTACGAATATTATTTGAATGGCAAAATGCAAAGCCGCATAGTATGTATATTTGGCAATGTATGTCAGCCTTTCTCAACCTTTCATCAGCTGCAATCATTAGGCTTTGTAAAAGCGAATAGACTAAAATAAATATACAAATGAGCGTCGATATTCAACTTAAATTAGAAAATGAAAAAGTAACCCTTTATCCTTTAGAGGAAAAAGATTTTGACGGCTTGTATGCAGTTGCTTCCGACCCTGCTATATGGTTACAACATCCCAACAAAGACCGTTGGAGAGTTGAAGTATTTAAAAATTTCTTTGAAGGCGCAATTAAAAGTAAAGGAGCGTTTAAAGTTGTGAACAAATCCAACGGAAACATAATAGGAAGCACACGTTTTTACGACTATAGCGAAGTTGAAAACTGTATTTCAATTGGCTACACCTTCTACGCTACTTCATGTTGGGGAAAAGGTATTAATCATGCGATAAAAACATTAATGCTGGATTACATTTTTAAATTTGTTTCAAAAGTATATTTTCATATCGGGGCTGATAACGTCCGTTCCCAAATAGCAATAAGCAGATTAGGAACAACAAAAATTGCAGAGGAGGAAATAGCCTATTTTGGGGAACAACCTAAATTGAATTGCATATATAGTTTAACCAAAGAAGAATGGTTGTTACATAATGCTGCAAATAAATTATAAACTTATAAAAAGTTAAGCCTGTTATGAATATAGAACAAATCCGATCATTATTTCCCGTTACCAAAGAAGGCGTTTATCTTAATAGTGCATCACAATCTCCGCTTAACACATTGGTAAACGATGCACTTCAAGCATATGTAAAAACAGAATTAAACCAGATTGACAAAAAAGCATTTGATCGTAATCATACACGTATTCTATTATCAAAAATACTGGGTGGCTTGCCAGAAGAATATGCTTTAACAACAAGTACAGGCACTGGTTTAGGCATGGCAGCCCAAGGTATAAATTTTAATGAAGGAGAAAATATTATAGTTCCTGAAAGAGAGCATTGGAACAACAGTTTCCCCTGGCTGCATCTTGAAAAAAAAGGCGTTGAAATCAGGTTTGTACCATTGAATGAGGATAATAGTTTTGATGCTGAAGCTATTGAAAAACTTATTGACAGTAAAACCCGCGTTGTAGCAGTGGCGGCAGTAAGATTCAACAGCGGCTTTAGGCCAAATCTGGCAGCTATTGGTAAAGTTGCCCATAGTAAAGATGCGTTATTTGTTGTTGATGCTGCACAGGGCGCTGGCATGGTGCCGATTGATGTTGAAAAATATGGAATTGATATAATGGCAGGTTGCGGTTTTAAATGGCTGCTTGGCATGCATGGAACAGGTTTTTTGTATGTAAGCAAAAGAGTTATAAAAATGATTAACCCAATATTACCAGGTATGTTTTCGGCAGAAACGATTTATGATGAGCTTTCTTTTCACAACGATTCTAGGAAATTTGAAACTGGCACCATGGCATACGCACTTTTTAATGCCTGGTCTGCCGGGCTGCAATTAGTTATTGATATTGGTGTGGAAAATATTTACGAGAAGGCACTGGGAAATACAGATCTTATTATTGATGGACTCCGAGAAAAAGGATACCAAATAATAACGCCAACCAAAAAACGGGAAGAGAGAACAGCAATAGTTCATTTTAATGCGGGGTCTGTTGAAGCCGCAAAAGCCGTTTTCGAAAAGCTAAATAAAAATAAAGTTTTGGTTACTTTACAGGGTGAGAATATCAGAATAAGCCCCAATTTTTTCAATACAAAAGACGAAATCGGCAGGTTCTTAAATCTGATGTGAGATTTAATTTACCGTATGTTGAACAACAAACATGGCTGGTACTGATTAGTCATAATAAAAGCATCATGTAAACAAATTTGTCGCTGCATTAAAACCATCTTTGGATGCAACATAGCAGCCGTTATAAATAACAACATTACCAAATACTTTAGCAGGATTAAAAAACATATGAGGCAGATTAGAGGTAATCAGAAATAAAAAAAAGGCTTCCATACAGAAGCCTTTGGTAATAAAATAGTTTGATAGTTTACAACTTGCTAAAAAGCTGTAGTTTACCATCCATATCTGCACTCGCTGTTAATAAAAGACTGCCCTTTTTTCCGCCTTCATACATATATAATTTATCGCCAGCCTCCATTTTAATAGTAGTGGTTGCATTTTTTGTTAAACGATACGATCCGCCGCTACCTGCATTATACACTGTAACATCATCGCCACTATCGTTTTTAATTTTAATGTTCAATTTATTATCAGTTGCCTTTACACTCACAGCATATGGTAAAGGCGCTGTGGCCTGTAGGTTTGTGGCTGTGCATAATGCAACAATAGCAATCGCAAATAATTTTTTCATTGTTTTAGGTTTTTAAATGATTAAAAACTGAAGTTCAAAATATTTGATTAAAATTTAGTGCCTAGTTTGTAAACTGTAGGTTTCACTTTGTAAAAGGAGAAATAGCAGTAATTTATTTTACCAGAATAGTAAAACCTATTTAATAGACAG
>JBBQPX010000434.1:0-2643 GCA_038216775.1 Chitinophagales bacterium | reverse complement strand
CATAGAGTATTTAAACTGGAAAACTAAGATCTGGTGTGTAACAAATTTGCGTGTAGTAGGCGAAAGTGGTTTTTTCAGTCGTTACTCAAAAGAAAGTCCGCTCGATAAAATAAATAATGTAGAGTACGACCAGTCCATTTGGGGACGCTTACTTGGTTTTGGCAGCGTTGACATACAAACTGCGGCAGAGCTTGGCGAAACAAAATACGATTTTATACACCACCCCAAATTATTGAAAGATACTATCACCCATGCACAGGAAGAAAACAAAAAAGTACAAATAACTAACCAGGCAACACAGCTTGCAGAAGCGATTGCCCGCTCAAACCCAGCTGCACATCCTTCTCAACAAATGATTGCAGATGAATTACACAAACTTTTTGAGTTGATGCAGAAAGGCGCTATTACGCAGGAAGAATATGTGCAGCAGAAAAATAAACTTATCGGAAATTAACAAAACTATTTATGCCGTTCTTTTAGCACAGCTATAATATCATGTAGTTTAAAACCCTTTGCCTGTAATAAAATCAAGTAATGAAAAAGTAAATCTGCCGCTTCACCTTTAAACAAATCTGCATTATCATCTTTAGCCTCAATAACAAGTTCCACAGCTTCCTCTCCTACTTTTTGCACAATTTTATTTATACCTTTTTCAAATAAAGAACTGGTATATGATTTTTCTGATGAATTATTTTTTCGTTCAGCGATAATATCCTCCAATTGCTGCAAAAAATTATCTGATTGATTTACTTCATTCCAGCAGGTATCAGCGCCAGTGTGGCAAACCGCACCAGCGGGTTTCACTTTTATCAGTAAGGTATCATTATCGCAATCAATTTTTATTTCCTTTACTAAAAGATGATTCCCACTTTCTTCTCCCTTTGTCCAAAGTCTGTTTTTGCTTCTGCTGAAAAAAGTTACTTTTTGCAGCTCATTTGTCTTTGCCAATGCTGCTGAATTCATAAAACCAAGCATCAGTACTTTGTTTGTATCAGTATCCTGAATTACGGCAGGCACAAGTCCATCAGCATATTTTTCAAAATCTATTATCATAACCTAATCTTTATTTTCTGTTCGTATAAATATTGTTTTAACGCTTGTATCTCAATTTCTTTATAATGAAAAATACTTGCTGCCAAAGCAGCATCGGCATTGGCCATTTCAAAAACATCTTTAAAATGCTCCATCGTTCCTGCGCCACCAGAAGCAATTACCGGCACGGATAAACTTTTTGATAGTGTTGCCGTAATATCCAAAGCAAAGCCGGCTTTTGTACCATCGTTATTCATGCTTGTCAACAATATTTCGCCGGCGCCAAGGTTTACAGCCTGCTTCGCCCAGTCTATTGTTTTCGTTTCCGTTTTCGTTCTGCCTCCGTTTAAATAAACATACCATTCTCCGTCGTCTTCCTTTTTTGTGTCAATAGCCAGCACCACGCATTGGCTGCCAAATGCATTACTTAAATTTTTTAAAAGTTCAGGATTTTTATAGGCCGCAGTATTTACTGATATTTTATCAGCACCATTTTGCAAAAGTAATTCCACATCTTCCACGGTACTTATTCCGCCACCAACGGTAAAAGGTATATTTATGTGAGCCGCTATTCTATTTACCAGTTCAACAAGTGTTTTTCTTTTTTCAACCGTTGCAGTAATATCCAAAAAAACAAGCTCATCTGCACCTTGCGCAGAATAAAGCATTGCCAGCTCCACAGGATCACCGGCATCTCTAATGCATTCGAAGTTGACACCTTTTACAGTTCGGCCATCCTTAATATCCAGACACGGTATAATTCTTTTTGTAAGCAATAGAAGAGTATTTATTATTTAGACGAAAGTTGCTCGAGCGTTATGAGATTTTCGTAAATAGCTTTACCAATAATTGCGCCGGCACATCCAATACTTTTTAACGCAACAACATCCTCTATATTACTAACTCCACCGCTTGCTATTAAATTAATTTCCGGATGCTGCTCCATTATTTTTTTATACAGATCAATTGACGGGCCTTTCATCATGCCATCTTTAGCAATATCCGTACAAAAAATATCCGTTACGCCAAGGCTCAACAGTTTACCAACAAAACTAAAAATATCAATTCCTGTATCTTCCAGCCAACCACTTATTTTTATTTTTTCATCCAACACATCTGCACCAATTAAAAATTTATCAGCGCCAAATTCCATTAGCCACTCTTCCAATATCTCCGGGTGTTTGGCAGCCATACTGCCAATGGTTGCTTTAGCAGCTCCGGCATTAAAAACATTTTCGAGGTCTTCGATTTTTTTAATGCCGCCACCAAAATCAATAACCAAGTCAGTAGCTGCCGCAATGTTTTCCAATACGGCAATATTGCATATTTTGCCTGCTTTAGCACCATCTAAATCAACTATATGTAAACGCTGCAACCCTGCATCAGCAAAACTTTTCGCAACTTCCACAGGATTTTCGTTGTAAATTTTTTGATTAGCATAATCACCTTTTGTAAGGCGTACGCATTTGCCATCAATTATATCTATTGCCGGAATAATAATCATATCAATTCAATAAAGTTTTTTAAAATGGTTTCGCCAACTGTTCCTGATTTTTCAGGATGAAACTGTACCCCGTAAAAATTATTTTTTCGCAAAGCAGAACTATAGGG
>JBBQPX010000433.1:0-2653 GCA_038216775.1 Chitinophagales bacterium | reverse complement strand
ATAGAAGTTCTTTTTGAAGATGTATTCGTCTCAGGCTTTAGGTTTTCTGGTTCAAAGCTTTTGTTAAATTCAAATTTAACTAATTCACTTCCGGTATAACTTTCAATTTCAATATCTTCAAAAATTTTTAACCATGTAAAGCGACCAATTCCTTTACACCCTAATGTTTGCTTATAAGAACTTAAATATTCAATAAAAGACTTTCTATTGTCTTTATTAAAACCATCACCATTATCAATAATACTAAATCCAGTAATTCTTGAACCGATGGGCACTCCATCTATATTAAAAACTTCGCTTGATTGAAAATTTACATTGACTTCTGTTGCATTTGCTTCTAATGAGTTAACAATAGCTTCATATACTGGTTGTAAGAATGGAATTTCTTTATTAAATTGATTTAATATACTTTTAATTGTAACTATCATGTGATTAATCTACCTTTTTATATATCTTCCGAATAATACAACCTTTTTCATTATTGAAGACTAAAGTGTTATTGATAATACTCTCATAAATTTATTTTAGTGTCAGATTTTTTACCCTATTTCTCTGCCTTGCCAGATGACTTTGCCTGCGATTCTTACATTGTCAGTTTTCAAGTCAACTTCATAAGGGTCATAAGCTTTGTTTTCACTCGTCACTTTTAACTTATAATTCGGAAGCGATTGTATTCTTTTAACAACAAGCCCATCATTAATATTAAGAACATAAACCCCGTCATTAGGGATATTTCTGGTTAAATCTATTATTATCAAATCCCCATTATTAATTAATGGAGACATAGAATCCCCCTCTGCTTCAATAGCAGAAAGCAGCGTAGGGACAAAGCCAACAATTCGCCTAATAACAGTGGATTGAATGGCAATAAAATATTCCATACACTCTGACACTGTATATTTTCCAGCGCCAGCATCTGCTGTCGGGTCATATTTTGGTATGTAGATTAAATCAGCTTTTTCTTCAGGTGAAATGTTTTTTACCAAACCTTCAGTTTCTTCATCCAGAAATATAGGAAACTCATTTCTGAATATCCAATTAGGATTTACCTTATATGTTTCAATCAGTTTATTTAGAAAATCATAGCTAACACCGAAGTTTTCTTTTTCATAATCTCGAAGAGTTCTTCCGGTGGTTCCTAAAGCTTTTGCCATATTTTCCTGGCTAAGCTCAAGTGTCTTTCTAATTTTCTTTAATTTATAGCCTATACCATCCATATTTTTTCTTTCACAATTTAATAAAAAATTCATATTCTACAGATTGACAACAAGAAATTAATTTCCTATAATAAAATATAAGTTTCCTAGAGTGTTGATTTATTTAGTATAGCATAAAAAAGACTAATCCGCTATGGTTTAGGCAATTTTGTGACAGAAATTTTACGGTAAGCAAACAACCCTTCAAGGACAACAATTTCCTAGAGATCCTATAAAAAAGGACAGTAAGAGTGGAATTAGCTGGAGAAAAACTAAATAGCTGGATTAGTGCTGATGTTGCCTGTGAGCTTCTCGGCATTAAATTTGATACGCTGAGAAAAAACTGTTCTCTTGGAAAATATCAGCATAAAAAAATTAAAAAAGGCAGAAACAAAGAGTATAAAATACTTGTATCCTCGCTTCCTGCTGTTGCTGTTCAGAAATTATCTTCCTGTAACAAGGATTTATCCGATTCCCTTATGAAATACAACAAGGCTCCCTCTTGGGCAAGAAGGCAGGCTGATAAGTATATTGAAATCCTTTCAGCTTGCAAAAACCTTAAGGGGTATTCTTTAAAAGATTTTGTTGATGAATGGAACATTATCAATCCCAATTTTAAAACTTCTTATTCCAGTATTATGCATTATAAAAAGGAATATGAACTAAAAGGTGTTGCAGGTTTAATAGCAAAACCATCAGGCAATACAGGAAAATCTAAACTCAAACCTGAATGGTTTGAATATTTTAAAAGTCTTTATCTGGTTGAGGGAGCACCAACGGCAGAGAGCTGCCATAGAATTGTAAAAGGGCATTTTGCTCCAAACGGAAATGGTTTTCCTTCCGCCAGAACCTTTTTTAGAAAACTCGAAAGAGAAGTGCCAAAACAATCCATATACCTTGCAAGATACGGTTATTCAAAATGGAATAAAAAGTATGCTAACTATATCGAGCGTGATTATTCTAATGTTAGAGCTAATCAGTGCTGGGTGAGTGATCACGCTCAAATAGATGTTCAGGTGTTAAATAGTGAAGGCAAAGCTTGCTGTCCTTGGGTAACAGCGTTTAGATGCTTTAAAACCAACAAATGGCTTGGCTGGCTTTTACATGAAGAATCAGGAAATTCTGATCATATTTTCCAAAGCTTTTATTACTCTGCTTTAAAATACGGTCTACCTGATGAAGTTTACATTGATAATGGTAAAGACTTTAGGTGCGGAGATTTTGCAGGCGGTCGTACTGGAAATAAAAACAACAATGATATCCACTCCACGAATGGGCTTTTAACTGAGAAGAATAGAGCTTCTCTTAAGCTTCTTGGAATAGAAGCCCACTTTGCTTTACCGTATAACGCACAGACTAAACCTATTGAAAGAGATTTTAAAAACGTAAAAGAGCTGTTATCCAAACATACTATCGGCTACAGAGGCGGTAATGTCACTGAAAGACCTGAAAAGTTA
>JBBQPX010000432.1:0-2661 GCA_038216775.1 Chitinophagales bacterium | reverse complement strand
TGATAAAACTATTGTAGATGCGGAAGTACTCGCCAACAGCAGCACCAATGCTTACGAAATATTGGAAAAAACGCCGGGCGTTATTGTGGACCAGGATGGCAATGTTTATTTAAATGGCACAAACGCAGCCACTGTTTTTATTAATGGCAGAGAAATGAAATTAAGCACCGCAGACCTTGCTTCGCTGTTAAAAAGTTTACCGGCAGGCAGTGTTAGTAAAATTGAGATTCTGCGAACACCTTCTGCAAAATATGATGCAGCCAGCAGCGGAGGTATAGTAAATATTGTTTTGAAAAAGGGTGTTAAACTTGGCACTAATGGAAGTGTAAATGCCGCGTATTTTCAAGGTGTGTACGCCACAGAAACCGCTGGTTTTAATTTAAATAAAGGTTCGGGCAAAATAAACAGTTACCTTAATTATCAATATGCCAATAGAAATAATTTTGAAGCGTTGAACTCCGGTAGATTTATTAAAGTTGATTCAACTTTACTTTCCCAGCGGTCTTATACAACGTATCCCACTAAAGTAAATTATGTTGGTGTAGGTATTGATGTGCAGTTTTCAGAAAAATTCAGTGCCGGTTATGACCTAAGGTTTAGTAATAGTAATGGCAAAAGTTATGCTGAAAACGGAATAGATATCAGTAAGTCTTCATCGCCTACAATTTTGGGGGGAAATGTATCCGATATTACCAACAGCAACAACAGTAGTTTCTTAAGTAATGGCATTTCGTCAAAATATAAAATTGATACAAGCGGCAGCGAATGGACAGCATCGGTAAATTATGATTATTATAAAAACAAGAACACACAGCTTTACGAAAACTATAGTTACCTGCCAGCAAAGCCAACCGTAATTGGCGATGGCAAAAATAATAATGATAAAAACATTTTTGTTTTTCAAACTGATCTTACGCTTAAACTACCCGCTAAACTAACATTAGAGCTTGGCGTAAAAGCTAACCTTAGCAGCAGTAAAAACAGTGCTGAATATGTTAAAGACACTGGTAACAATATTTCGTTTGTTGATATTTATCAAACCAATACATTTAAATACAACGAAAAAATATTTGCTGCATATGTGCAATTGTCAAAAACATTTTGGGGCTTTACTATAAAACCAGGGCTTCGTTTGGAAACAACTGATATAAGTGGCCGCCAGACCATACCTAATGACACATCCTTGTTTTTGAAACGCACTGACATTTTCCCTTTTGTTTATCTTAAGCATAAGCTTTTCAATCTGTTTGGTTTTCCGCTGATTGGCAATGCTATTTTCCGCAAAAGCATAAAGCGACCTTATTACGAAATTTTAAACCCTTACCCTAAATACATTGATCAATATTTATTTGATGTTGGCAACCCGGTGTTAAAACCACAGTTTACAACCAACTATGAGCTTAATGTAACGTTTGATAATATACCTGTCGTTGCTGTTGGTATTAACGATACAAAAGACATTTTTACCAATGTAACTTATCAGGATAATATTACCCGTATTGCGTATCGCACTTATGACAACCTTGGCAGAAATAAAGAATTTTATGCGAAACTTATTGGCGGAATTCCCCCAGGAGGAAAATACTTTTTTTATGCCGGCGCACTATATAATTATGCAAAATATACAGGACTTTATGAAGGGCTGCCGTTAAATTACAGCCGTGGAAGCTGGACATTTTTTATGTTTCATGAATTTAAAATTACAAAAACATTCAGCGCAAATATGCAGGGCTTTCTTAAAACTAAAGGTTTACAAAACCTGTATGAGCTAAATACTTTTGGTGGCGTATTTATTTCTGCTAACAAAAGCATTTTAAAGAAGAAAGCGAATATTATTATTTCAGTAAACGACCTATTGAGAACCAACCAGGTTGCTTTTAGTTTAAAACAAGGTTCGGTTAATGCAACTGGTGAAAGAATTAATGATACGAGAAAACTGGGTATTACTTTCCGTTACAATTTTGGTATTAAGCCGAAAACCGATAAGAAAAAAGGCTTTGATGTACCTGCCGATATTAATTAAATAAATTTTCTGCAACAGCAACACTTTCGGGTTTGCCCACATCAACAAGTTTATCGCCGCTGTGATCGTAGCCAAGTATAACATGGTCTGCAGCTAAATCCAGATAGCTTTCCATAATTGAAAACTTACCAGTTTGTTTTATCAACGAAAATATTCCGGGCTGATAAATTACCACACAGCTATAAGCTCTTTCCTTTAAATCAGGTTTATCGATGGAGATTTTTTCTTCGCCGGTTTGTTTATTTCTCCAGCCGCACAAGCGGTTTTCGTTATCAAACAACAATACCCTTGAAGATTTTCTGTCTGTTACACCAAAACTTACCAATGGCTTATATTCTAAATGAAAAGCCATCAAATTATCTAAATTTAAATCGGTAAGTATGTCAACATTAAGAGAAACGAATGGCTTATCGTTTTCGAGCAAATGCCTTGCTTTCATTAAACCTCCACCGGTTTCTAAAACTTCTTTGCTTTCATCGCTGAAGATCACATTGCTTCCCCAGCCTTCATTTTCATTGATAGCATCAATAATTTGTTGAGGGAAATGATGAATATTTACAACCACATCTTTAATACCGTATTGTTGCAGATATTCGATATTGCGTTGCAATAAAGATTTGCCATTTACAATGGCAAGC
>JBBQPX010000431.1:0-2664 GCA_038216775.1 Chitinophagales bacterium | reverse complement strand
GTGAGTTGTGAATGGGCAAAAACGAAGACAGTGTAAATTAAGAAGTTGGATTTTATTATTAATTATCCATTATCAATTATCCATTAAAACAAATGCTACTAAAGAGTTTCAGATATCTACTTTTACCAATCTCCTGGATATATGGTGGCATTATTTGGCTGCGCAATAAGTTGTACGATAAAAATATTTTGAAGTCGGCCTCGTTTAATTTTCCAGTTATTTGTGTGGGTAATTTGGCTACGGGCGGCACGGGTAAAACACCCATGACCGAATACCTGGTGAGGCTTTTAAAAAATGACTACAAGATTGCAACACTAAGCCGTGGTTATAAAAGAAAAACAGCAGGTTTTGCTATTGCAGATGAAAATACAACCGCATTGGAAATTGGTGATGAGCCGATGCAGTTTCACCAAAAATTTCCTGATGTAACTATAGCGGTAGGAGAGGAAAGGGTTGTAGCAATACCACAACTACTGCACGACAGGCCAGAAACTGAAGTGATTATACTGGATGATGCTTTTCAGCACAGGCAGGTAAAGGCTGGATTGAATATTATACTTACCGATTACTCCAATTTATATACCCGTGATTTTATTTTGCCTGCGGGAGATTTACGGGACGTACGCAGCAGCAGCCATCGGGCAGATATTATTATTGTTACCAAATGTAAAGCTGATTTAAGTACTATTGAAAAGGCTGCTACTGAAAAGGAAATAGAACCTTCAGCTAATCAATCTGTTTATTTTACAACGATTGTTTACGGCAAACCTTATCATCTTTTTACAAAAGAAACAATAATCTGTACACCCGATTACGAGGTACTGCTTGTTTGCGGTATAGCCAACCCGGCACCGCTTAAAAAGTATTTAGATGAAAAAGTAAGCAGTTATGAAATGCTGCGCTATGCTGACCATCATATTTTCGACAGTAACGATTTAAAAGAAATTAAACAACAATTTGCAAAGCTGACTTCAGCAAAAAAAATAATTCTAACAACAGAAAAGGATGCTGTGCGGCTGGAGAAGTTTGCCAGTGAACTGGCAGAGTTTCCTGTTTATGTTATTCCTATCGAGCATCAATTTTTGTTTGATGCTGAAACTCCCTTTAAAGAGCAAGTAAAAGATTTTATAAAAAAGTTTGAAAAAACAGCTGTATAACCGAAGGGTTTTGCAATAATTGACGTTTAAGATTAAACGGATAGGAATTTGTAAGGTCTATATCCCTAATACTTAGCAACCCAACCTTAACACCCGATAAACAAACGAGCATATGCAGCTTAAAAAATTTGTAACTATTGCAGTTTTAGCAATTGTTGTTCTTGTATTTCAATTTTGTTCTAAAAGCGATACAGCAACGGTAAATGCCCCTGATCCTTATGCTGCCATTAAGGCAACTTTTGGCAACAGGATAGACCCAGCCAATCTTTTAAACTACGCGGCACAGGGTAAACCTGCTTATATTATAAAAGATAATTCTGGTGGCAATGTAATCATTGATACTAAGGCTACGTTGGGCCGTGTGCTATTTTACGATAAAAATTTAAGTATTGATAACAGCATCAGTTGCGGAAGTTGCCATAAACAACAGTTCGCTTTTGGTGATAATGCAATAGCCAGCTCTGGCGTGGCCGGAGGTACAACTGCAAGGCATTCCATGCGTTTGGTAAATGCAAGATTCGGGGTAGAGAACAAATTCTTTTGGGATGAGAGAGCTGCATCATTGGAAATACAAACCACTACACCAATAAAAGACCATGCAGAAATGGGCTTTAGCGGTTTAAGCGGCCGGCCTGCTTTTTCAGCCTTGCTTACAAAACTGCAGGCTATTAATTATTATAATGAGCTTTTTAAATTTGTGTATGGCGATGTTACTGTTACAGAAGCACGCATGCAGGAGTGTTTGGCGCAATTTGTAAGAAGCATACAATCTTTCGATAGCAAATATGATGCGGGCAGGGCGCAGGTTGCCAATGATGGCGCAGCGTTTCCAAACTTTACTGCCCAGGAAAACACGGGCAAGCAGGTTTTTCTTGCAGCGCCGGTTTTTAATGCTGCCGGTGTGCGTGTTGGGGGCGGAGCAGGCTGTAATGTATGCCACAACGCACCCGAATTTGATATTGACCCTAATTCAAAAAACAATGGCATTATTGGCAGAATAGTACCCGGCGGCGGCGTAGATGTAACGATAACAAGAGCCCCGAGTTTGCGAAATGTTACCAATGCTGCAGGGGTGGAAATAGGGCCATTTATGCATACTGCAAACCTGGCAACGCTGCAGAATGTAATAGGGCATTATGGCAATATTAGCATTGCACCTGGCAATACTAACCTCGATCCGAGACTAACGCCGGGCGGAAATGGTCAGCAGCTTAATTTTACCGCGGCAGAAGTAAACGGGCTTATCGCATTCTTAAAAACACTCGCTGGTAATAATGTTTATACCGATGTGAAATGGAGTAATCCATTTTAATTTTTTCGGTAAACCAATTTCTCTAATTAATTCTCCTTTTTTTGCTTTATCTTTTACTTTGGGTAAACCTGAATAACTATATAATTCAATAAAGTATAAAATGAAGTTTTTTAAATTTGCCACACTGCTTGCTACCGTAATTTTTTTCTCTGCCTGTTGCATTTGCAAACGGACGCATAAAAAAAATGTGGTAAA
>JBBQPX010000430.1:0-2686 GCA_038216775.1 Chitinophagales bacterium | reverse complement strand
CTGACTGATGTAAAAGTCTGTTTGAAAATATGTTTTTCTATTATCGAAATAATCGGCAACCTCGCTCATCGAATTTAAAAAAGAAGGAGAGGCGTGAACTTTTAGCGATATATCATGTTTATCGCAGGCTTGCGTAATACGTTTTAACAGCCAGTAATCTGCCACATCAGCGATGTGTATGCTGGTTATTTTCTGCTGCTGCAAGGATGCAATTAATTCCCTTACATCATTACGTTTATCGGTTGTACTGATGTATTCAACTGCAATATTATTTTCTTTTAAAAAAGCTTCGTAACCCTTCATGGCAGAGCGGTGAAGTATAAGCTTTTGCTTATGAAAATTGTATTGTCGGAAAAAAAGCCATTCTTCCACAAGGTAAACCTGCTTTGTTTTTAGCAACGCCGGATGTTGTTTAAATAACTGGTGGGGGAAAATTAATACCGCTTCGCTCATAGTATTTCAAAACAATTTACAGGTAGATTTGTTTAATTTTCAAATATTTTACATTCATGGCATCTTATAGTAATTCAGATATAGACTCCTGGGAAAGGTTTTACAGGGCCAATTTTATCAATAGCCTTACCGGCTTTAAATCGGTTAATCTTATTGGTACGGTTAATGAAAAGGGGCAGGCGAATCTCGGTATTTTCAGCAGTATTGTTCACATAGGTTCCAACCCGGCGTTAATTGGTTATATCAACAGACCCCAAAAAGCAGCACCACACACGCTTGCCAATATTAAAGCTACAGGCGTTTACACCATTAATCATATCAGTCCATCGTTTATACAAAAGGCACATCAAACTAGCGCTAAATATGATGAGGGCGTTAGTGAGTTTGAAGAAGTTGGGTTAACACCTGAATTTAAAGCAAATATCGCTGCCCCATTTGTACAGGAAAGCCAGATTAAATATGCGCTATCACTGCAGGAAATTATCCCGATTACATTAAACGAAACTTTTTTGGTGATAGGGAAGGTGCTGTCGATACAAATTGAGGAAGATATTTTATCGCCTGATGGATTTCTTCATCTTGATAAAGTAAATACCATTTGTAGCAATGGAGTTGACAGCTATTACAGTACTGAATTAATAGAGCGTTATGAATATGCAAAGCCTGGGATTGCGCCACGGAAAATAACTGATTGATAAAATGGTTTTCAACTTTTAAGCCTTTTATTATATCAATACCTGCTCTAAGTTTAAAAGCCTTGCATCGGAAATTGTAGCGCCAAGTCCTGGAGTATCCGGTACTTCTACCACGCCTTTTTCTTCGTAAATAATGCCTCCTGTTACAGGGTCTTCGCTAAACATTAATGCGGTATCAAAATCAAAATGCACAATGGAAGGACTGCAGAGTGCATAATGTGCAAAAGCCGTCATGGCCAATCTTGATTCCAGCATGGCACCAACCTGTAATTTTATATCGGCAGCTTCTGCAAGTCTTGCCATTTTGAGTGCTTTAAAGATTCCGCCCGATTTACCCAGTTTAATATTCATGTAATCGCAGGCTTGTAATTGTATCAACCTTGCAGCATCATGCTCATCACCACAGCATTCATCAGCCATAATAGCAATAGGACTTTCTTTTTTTACCTGTGGTAAATCCATAAAAGCCCAGCGTGGTATTGGCTCTTCGCAATGCTGTATGCCGAATGGTGCTAACGCCTTTAATGTAGTAATGGCTTCTGCAGTATTCCAGCCTTGGTTTGCATCTATGCGTAATGGAATATGGTTGCCTACCGCTGCACGGATGGCTTTTATTCTTTCAACATCCGTTGGTCCGTGTTTGCCGAGTTTTATTTTAATAGCAGGATATCCCTGTGCTTTTATTTTTACTGCATCTGCTGCCATTTTTGTTGGTTCGCCAATGCTTACCGTATAATCGGTAATGATTGTTTTATCTTTTTTGCCGCCAATAAATTTATACAAAGGCAGCCCGGCATGCTGCGACGCAATATCATACAATGCCATATCGAAGGCACTTTTAATGCTGCTGTTGGCATAAATAATTTTGTCCATCAGGTTAATGCAATCCTCAATCTCTAAAGGATTTTTCCCTTTTAATGCTTGTGCAAAATATTGACCAACTATAAAACAGGTATCCTGGCTTTCTCCATTTATGGGCATGTAAGGGCTGCACTCACCAAAGCCAATAATGCCTTCGGTTGTGGTAATTTTTACAATAACATTTTGCGCTGCCGTATCAACTCCCAAAGAAGTAATAAAGGGTTCAATAAGCGGAATGGAAAGTTTGTATAACTGGATATGTTGTATAGTCATGTTGTGGTTTGTGGTTGCAAATATATTGGGTTGTAAATATAAAACTTTGATTTGGGTTAGGATTTAGCCGAGTGGGTCGAGAGCCAAGAAAGGATTGCGGAGAGTGGCTGCATGGTTCCCGTTGGTTGAAAACCAGACGGGGGCTTTTGTTTTGATGGCGGTGGGCTTGCGAATGATTTGGGGAACATCTGCGGCGGAAAAAAACCTAGGCGACACACTTACGCACGACAGCAAAAAATATTTCCCGTTTTGGTTCACTATTTGCTCTACCATATTTTATGAAACAAACTTATAAAAATTATAGAAAGTATTACGCTCCACACCATTTTATTTTTTTGCCGGCAATGACGGCATTATCCATTGCAGGGTTCTGGAATGCGTATCATTCCAAGACATCCCAGCTT
>JBBQPX010000429.1:0-2716 GCA_038216775.1 Chitinophagales bacterium | reverse complement strand
TTCGTGTGCATCAACAATATGTTTGGGCAACTGCGGAACTTTTAATTCAAGCTCGTACATATGGCCAAAATCAGCAATAAGACCATCTTCAATTAACAGGAAGGCATTTTCAATGCATGGCAATTTGCCAAGTGCTGCACCACGCAACAAAGTTGTTTGTTCACGTACATTTAGTAACTGCTGTATGTTGGTGATTAATGTTGTCATATAATTTACTAAGTCATTCTGGCACTTTAATTTACCCTGTTAAGTGTAGAGCGATATTGATTGGCGTAATATTCATTTTCCATAAAACGCCTGTCTTTGGTAATGCTTATAGTACGCGGACTGAATATTATGGTGCGGCGTATGTCTGCAAATCTGTCGCCGAAAAACTGCTGCGCTTCTCCTTCTACAACAAGACTAGGGCCTTTGCGACCGGTAGATGTAATTTTATAACTCCTTTGGTCGTAGGTTAAAGTATCAATGCCTTCGTAAATGCAAACAGTTGTACTATCGGTTGTTATTTTACCATCAGGATATTCGTACACAAATTTAAAGCCCAAAGAATCACCTAAATCTGTAACGGTAAGTTTTGTCTTTAAATTTATTTGTGCATCGTTAAGGGCTGGGTCCATATAAATGACATAACCTGACCAATTACCAATCATTACCCTTAAATCTTTATTATAAACATTGCCACGGTTATTTTGAGCAACAGCACAGGCTGACAACAAAAGAAACAAGCTACTTAAAATAATTTTCATAATAATTTATTTTGGAGTGGCTTTTACGGATACGGGTTTAAGTACAACAAATGCAAAACATTACTAACTCAAAAATACTATTTATCAAGCAAAAAAGAATAGGGAACATCTGCGTCATTAACTCCCCAAACTTTGCCGGGCTTATTGCTCATATTTATTTTAACAATGGCTCCATTAAAAAGCGGCGCATCAATAATTATTCATATAAAGATTGTAATAATACGGCCTTACTTCTTCTGTTTTATGAGAAAACCAGCTTGCCCTGTCGACTTCTTTCCACGTTAAACCACCTGTGTCTGGCATAATGGAAAACATTCCATAATCATTCATCCATGGCGAAGGTTGATGCGTTTGTTTAAAACTAACAATATTTTCTACTCCGTAATGAAATTGCCAGCCATCGCCATTTTGATTGGTTTGCGGTGTCCAGTAGTTCTTGCCCCATGGCGTACCAACGGCCAGGTAAGTATTTCCGTTTGAAAGGGCGGGTTACAAATCGGTACCCATCAATGAGTTTACCAAAACAAATTTGGCAACTGTTTGCGCCTTCAGCATGATTAAAGTAAAATTAAATAACAGCGGAAGGGCTATTCTTCACTTCATATTGCAATCGTCCTTTTGTGATAAAAAAATCTTTTTTACAATTTTTCAAACACTTCTTTGGAAAAACTTTCCAATGACGGGTCTCTTGCACCCATTAAGAGCAAAACTGAATTGCCGGTAAGGTGAGGTTTTACAATTTCAACAAATTGATTTCTGTCTTCAACAAAATAAGCATTTTTGCCAAGGGCTTTAATGTCGTTTATTAAATCGTTGGCGCTGATGTCTTTTACAGCTGTGCCTCCTGCGTAAAAAATTTCACTCATCCATATTTCATCCTGTGGTCTTAAAGCCGCTGCAATTTCTTTTACAAAATCGGCACGTAAAAAACGTGTAGGTCCGTAACCATGCGGTTGAAACCACGCTACCACCTTATCTGCCACCGGCTGACAGGCCATTATTGCTGCAGCGCATTTTACCGGATTGTGTGCATAATCATCAATTACCCAAACACCATTTTTATTGCCCAACACCTGGTTGCGGCGGTAAATACCTTCGTATGTTTTTAAGGATGATGCGCAGGTTTCCATATCAACACCAATTTGGCTTGCAACAGCAACGGCGGCTAAGCCGTTTTCCATATTGTGCCGGCCGATGGAGTGAAGTGTGAATGGTGAATGGTGAGTTGTGAGTTGTGAATGTTCAATAGTGAATGAAATGTCAAAACCGGTTTGCGTAAAGTCTTTGGCAACATAACCTGCACCAGAATCCGCATTACTTGCAAAATCATTTTCTATATTTTGCGAAAGCTGTTTCGCCAAGGTATTGGATTGATTAACGATGAACTTTTTGCTGTTATTTTTAAAGATGCCGAAGATGCTCATCAGTTCATCAATCTCCTGATGATCCTTATCTATGTTTAAAAGCAAACCGATTTCGGGATGATAATGTACAATGCTGCCGTCACTTTCATCAGCCTCAATAACAAGCCAATCCCCTGTGCCAACTTTGGCATTACCAATTTTCCCTTGTTTTATAATACTCACCAAACCTGCACCACTGATAATGCTTGGCTGCATACCAGCATGCTCTAAAATATCAAATAACATAGCGCTGGTAGTACTTTTACCTGATGTGCCGCCTACAGCTATTGTCTTTTTACTTTTTGCAATCAATGCTAAAAGTTCCGAACGTTTAATGATGGGAATGTTGAGTTGTCTTGCTTTCTGCACTTCAAAAACCGTGTCTTCAATGGCTGTTGACACAACAACTAAATCGGTTTGGTTTGTTATGCCATCACCATTTTGCAAAAAACATTGTATGCCTTCTGCTTGTAGTTTATCTTTAGTGTCGTTAAACTCACCTTCTTTAAAGTAACGATCGCTGCCGCTCACTTTTTTATCTATACCGGCAAGGTATTGCGCTATGGC
>JBBQPX010000428.1:0-2738 GCA_038216775.1 Chitinophagales bacterium | reverse complement strand
CAGCACGTGATTAAATACCTCGGGCAATACACTCATCGGGTAGCCATTACAAACCAGCGAATACTGAACATTGCCGATGGTAAAGTAACTTTCCTGGCCAAAGATTACCGCGACAGAGCCGTCAAAAAACCTGTTACACTCAATGGCGTGGAGTTCCTGCGTCGGTTTGCCATGCATATCCTGCCACGGCGGTTTGTCAAAATCCGAAGGTTCGGCATTTATAACCACACCATCAAACGAAACCTTAGCTTACAGTTTGCTCCGGAAGAAAAGACAGACATTGAAGCGATTATCAAACGGCAACAAGCACCCGAAACCAAAGTGGAACGATTTGCTAGGCTGACAGGGATAAACCCTTGTCTTTGCCCGGTATGCAAAACCGGAAGAATGGTTACCATAAGGGAACTGCCAAGGATTCGATCTCCGGCAAGTTCACTTTTAAGTCAAACAATACCAAATTTTTAGCAGCTACTCTAAATTGCGCCAACAACGCAACAGGGACTGGTATGCCCATAAGTGAGCAAAAACTGATAACCTGCTGTCGATAAACACCAATTTGTTGATGCCAATAAGCATGAAAAGCACAAAAACCTGCAATACGTCAAGGAACGTTTTTTCTATTTCGCTACTCTATATCTTCAACTAAAACAAAAAACAGTCGATAAGTACATAGCTCCGATCCCGGCGGGTGTAGTTCAACACCGACTCATCGCTGGGTCTTGCAGACCGCTCAGAGTCCTATTTATTGTGTGGTGTTGATTTTTATTTGATTTCGAATTCAATAAAACGACAAATATATTTGCCGGTTTTATCGTTTTCTCTACGCTTTTTCTTGCCAAGAAAAAGCGACCAAAAAGAACCTGGCGCCATCCGATCTTCAATCTTCTGAATTTTCAGGGACCTCTTTCATCCTGAAAATTTCGCGCAGTTCTTTTCTCTGGATTGGATAAGGTGCATCAGAGAAAAGCAACCAAAAGAGAATGCGGGGAGTATGTCAAAGAATATCTTCAAACTATTAGTTTTGAACTAATTTTTAGCCTTATGCCATCGATTTTTTTAGGGATGAAATATTTTTTTCTTTTGACGCAACCTTTTTGCTATTAAATCTATCTATTAAAAAAACACACATTATTATGACACGAATAAGCGGATTAATAAGATTAGCTTTATTAGCAAGTGTAACATTGGTATGGGCTTGCTCAAAAGATGATTATACACATGAAAATAATAAAGCAAGTGGTAAAACAAGTTTGTTTGAGAAGGTAACTGTACCTGAATCGTCTGGAGCAGATAAAGGTTTAGGCGGTGCGTATATGCTTTCTGATGCTTCATATTCAGGATTAGCCAGAGGGGGAGCAGTTACAAGCACAGGCGCTTGGGGAGGCGGAAATCCAAATGGACAATTCGAACCGGGAGTTTTAACTGCTGGCGAATGGAACGACCTTAATAACTGGGATTTCTGGAATAATTTGTTAAGTAATAAAGAGTATTATAATGATGTAAATAAATGGAATCTTAAAGTAATTACAAGGTACAGTTTTGTGGTTGCAGATAAAAATAATTCATTGGTTGCAAATGCTGAAATCAGTCTTCTATCAAATCAGGTAGAAGTTTGGAAAACCAAAACAGATAATAAAGGGAAAGCCACATTATGGTCAGATTTAGAGCTTGGCGGAATAACTGCCCGTGTTAAATGTGAAGGTACTGAAGAGATTGTTTTAGATGTAAAAGAGTATGCAAAGGGTATTAACAAAGTGTACCTAAATAAAACTATAGAGAACAAAAAAATAATTGATATTTATTTTGCCGTTGACGCAACAGGTTCGATGGGGGATGAAATTAATTATTTAAAAGTTGAATTAAACAATGTAATTAAACGGATAAAACAAAACAATCCTTTATTGGAAATGCGTTTTGGATCAGTATTTTATAGGGATGAGGGAGATGTATATATAACCCGTCCTTTTAATTTCACAACGGACGAAGCAAGCCTGATTTCTTTTATATCAAACCAGTCTGCCGATGGTGGGGGCGATTTCCCTGAGGCTGTACATTCTGCCCTGGATATTGCCATTACACAAAATTCGTGGAACGATAATGCTTCTGCCCGCATATTGTTTCTCTTATTAGATGCTCCACCACACTACACTCAGGAAGTTATTTCAAGTCTGGAATTAAACTTAATTAAAGCTGCAGAAAAAGGAATTAAAATAATACCAATTACAGCTTCTGGTATTGATAAGGCTACGGAATATTTAATGCGTTCTTTTGCCATATTGACTAATGGAACCTATGTTTTTATTACGGATGATAGTGGAGTTGGTAACGATCATCTGGAACCTACTATTGGAGAATTTGAAGTTGAAAAACTGAATGATTTATTGGTAAGGCTGGTTGGTGAATATGTTCCTTAAGGTTTAATTAGAGCCCATAATATTCAACTTTTTGAAACTAAAACCGGATTGTTTAATTTACGTGTTATAATGTGCAATAATAATAGCCAAAACAGATGTAATTTCAAGGGTTGAAGCTCCCTTTAACTTTCTTTTCATTTGACAGAAAAGTGCAACGCAGTTGGCTTCTATTCTTATTTCAACGGTTACTTCTATGTTGTAATCCAAATTCTTTGAGCATTATTTTTTGACTGTTTTATTTTTGTTTATTTTTCAAATATTTTATTGCCAGAACATTAACTTTGTAATTAGTAAAGAGGAAGAGGACTCAGGCTCTGCTGGGGA
>JBBQPX010000427.1:0-2747 GCA_038216775.1 Chitinophagales bacterium | reverse complement strand
CTAAATGAATAAAAAAAAATGGGGGCTACTGTTGTTGGCAGCCCTTTTAATTTTTGGGTACTACAAACTATTTTATAAAACATATAGCGAAACTGCTGTAGCGCAAAGTGCGGATTGCATTGTGGCTATAGATGTTAAAAGAATCGCAAATACTGTTATCTGGAATTTTTTAACCACGCCCAGCCAGTGGAAAGGAATAAGTTTTTCTTCAAAAAAAGACAGTGCCATAAGCTGGAAAGATATGGTTGAGTTACCCGATTATCTGCTAGCCTTTCATGCACGCAATCAACCGGCCAATCTATGGTATTTGTTACTTAACATAAAAGATGAATTACTTTTCACCAAAGGCATTACACAATATAATTTTCTTGAAAGCATGCCGGGGAAATACTTAAACCGTGAAGCCGGCATCGGATTATTAGTTCGTGATGGCAAGGTGTTGGTAACAACGGCTTCCTTCATTTCAAATGATTATGCCTTATCTGTAATTGATGAACTATTTACAAATAAATCTTTCATTACAAAAGAAACGCTGCAAAAAGTAATTAATCTTAAAAGCCATGTGGGCCTATATTTAACGCCTTCCGGCGGATTACCAACAGGCGCAACATTAGCAGCTAATTTTGATAAAGAAAAAATTGATATTGATGGAAAATGCACTCCGGCGGCCCAATATAGTTTTGAAGAATTCGATTTTAGTTATGCTGAAAATGCTCTGCTGAATACCGGATTTACGCAACCCTCTCCGGCAGTTTATAATTTACTTGATGCGGCAACCAAAGATAAAATTTCAAAAAGTATTAATCTTAATATTGACTCATTGCTTGCTCCTGGAAATGTAGGTTACCATTTAAACTTAACTGATATTAAAACCCGTATTGACAGTGCCGTTTCTTACAGCTTCGACGATGAATTTAATCAGGTAGAAAAAGTGGTAGTTAATGAAGTGCAGGAACCTGCTTTTAATTTTGTAGTAACAGGAAACGCTGCCCCGTCGCTCTTTCATTATTTTGAAAACAATAACAAAATTGAAGTTTCTGATACTGGAAATTTATTTTTACCCATGCCCTTAGTTAAATCGTATTGTACCTTGCAAGGCAGCAATCAATTGCAGATAACATCAGCAAACTATCAAAAAGAAACTACCGATAAAACAATAAAAGCAATACTGTATTTAAATATAATGGTTTCTAAAATTCCCGCCAATCTTAAAAAATATTTATCCGATGTGGCCAATAAACTCTTGACAAATATTGAAGCCGTAAGTATATCTGCAGTAAAAAAAGAAAAGCAATTATTATTGAACTGCATTATTCAAAAAAAGAAAAATGATTTGCCTATAATAGGATTTTGAAAACTGGCTTATTATTGCATCCAGTGTGCAGCTGTCTTTCTAATATCGGTAGTGATATTTTCTATAAAGTTAAACTGGTCTGCTATTGGTTTAAATTCAGTCAATTTCTTTTGCGTATTACTTTTTAAAATCCCTTGCTGCAATTCGTTTCGTCTTTCTGCAAGTAGTGTTTGTAACTGCCGCTGAATGCTATTACCTGCAAGTATCTCCTCTGTTGTTTTTTCAGCCGGCGTATTAGTAATTATGTTTTCAGCATCGGTAAGTACGTTTACTACATTTTTTATAAGTGGCTCAAAAGCAGGCGAAGCTATTTTTTCTGAAACTGTTTGCACATAAGATGAAAGCATAGCCACATGCGACGTAAGCATATGGTTAAGTACCACAAACTGGTGAAGTTGCGTAATATTTCTTTGCTTCCTTTTTGGGTTCGATAACATTCTTGTAAATGCATCTGAAAGATTGGCTAGCGCTACAAAGGCATTTTTTCTACTTACCTTAAAGTTTGTATTTGTTACTTTATTGCCTGCAAAAAAATTACCGATATCATTAAAATAAATCTTGTTACTTTTTATCGCCTCCAGCATATAATTTCCAATCTGCTCTTGTTCCCATGCAGGTAACAAAATAAGGTTTGCTAAAAATGCCACTATGGAACCAATTACCGTATCAATAATGCGTTCGGTTGCGATAGTTTCGAAACCTGTAGTACTTAACAGGTGCAGCAGCAGCAAAATATAAGGTGTCATAAAAATTACACTTATCATATAGTTAGTGCGCAGCAAAGTATAAGTACCCACCATTAATAGAAGCATAATAGCAAAAAGCACATCGTTACTTTTTATGAAATACAAAATCAGCATACCCGCAGCTACACCAACTATGGTTCCAATCAATCTTTCGTAATTTCTTTTTTTTGTTAGGCTGTATGCGGGTTTAAGTATTACAATAATGGTTAGCAATATCCAGTAACTATGACCAGCCGGAAAAAATAAAGATATAATGTAACCAGCAAGCGTGGCAATACTCACTCTCAATGCATGCCTGAAATTGTTGGATGCAAAAGAAAGATTATCCCAAAAAAGTTTACCATCAATAGGTTGATGCGTAATAAATTTATCATAGTCAAGTGGCTTGCCTGCACTTTTTGCCAGCTTTTTATCGTAGGCTGTGTAGAGATGTAATGTATGTATGCGGGCAGCTATGTCTGAAATACTGTTAAGAATATGACGCATGTTTATATATCCATCAACATTATCTGCAGTTCGATTGCTGTCTCTTAGTTCATTAAAAAACTGCTTTGTTTTGCTGATGTCTATGGTAAGTTTTTCGCTCTCTGTTGATGGCCTGCCACTTTTTACCGCAATACCTATTTCGTCGAGCTCGTTAGCCAGCT
>JBBQPX010000426.1:0-2748 GCA_038216775.1 Chitinophagales bacterium | reverse complement strand
TAAAAGCTTTGGAAAGCTTAGCAATACATCAAATTAATAATCTGCTGAACCGTATACCATTTGAGTTTTACGGTGTAAACCTAAGCCAGGGACACCTTTTGCTAAAATATGGATTTCTTTCGCTATCGTTGTATGTATTAGTAGAGAAATAAAAGTGACGGTGTTATACATCACACACGTGCTATTTTAAACGTGTAGTTTTTGTAGGCAGATAAATTACCATTTTATGTTAACATTTTTGGAAAAGCTGGAGTCATAGCCACATTACAAAAACGAATAAATAATATCAAATTGGAAAATATATGCGTTCTTAGTTTTGCTTGGATAAAATTACATTTTGAGCTTCGTAACCCTTCATTTATTCCTACCGATTTCACCAGGATATAACGTATAAACCGACTCGCTTTGCCAAAATTGTTTTGTATCAATATCCATAATGCTAAGCTTACCGTTGAAGGCTGCCCCTGTATCAATATTCCATACGTTGCAACCCTGCATTGGTTCTGTTTTATTATAATAAAGTGTTGGTGTATGGCCAATGAAAATTTCATTAAAAAGCTTCAACCGTTTGGGAAATAAAACAGAGTGCGCTTCAATTCGCTTATCCATCACAATGGCCATCTCCCAAAGCGTTCTATCCCAGCTAAAATTTGAATTATGAAATTCTTTTTGCGGGCCGTGCATAGATGTAAAGCCTGCATGAATAAACAGGCGGTTTTTATCGTCAATAAAATAAAAAGGCATTCGTTCTAAAAAATTAAGATGCTGTGTTTTTCTTTGCGTAGCTGCAGAAGCATAGCTTTCTACTGTTTCCATACCACCATGCTTTAACCATAAAGGATCGGCATTACCGGTTCGCAGCCAGTCTTGGCACCACGCATCGTGATTACCTTTTATAAAAATACAATCGTGTGTTGCATTTAGCTCAATCATGTAAT
The DNA here is from genome assembly GCA_038216775.1 of Chitinophagales bacterium. Classification (GTDB taxonomy): domain Bacteria; phylum Bacteroidota; class Bacteroidia; order Chitinophagales; family Chitinophagaceae; genus Ferruginibacter. The sequence goes on along the minus strand of JBBQPX010000426.1, from coordinate 1,810 downwards.
CTAATACCTGTGCAGATTCGCTCCACCCATCAACATAATCTCCTAGAAAAATAAGCTTATCTGCCGCTGTTACCGAAGCGTTTGCAAATAATTGCTTAATGGCTTTAAGCCCGCCATGTATATCTCCTATTACCAAAGTACGTTTCATACTGTAATATATTCAACTGGCACATAATCAACAAGCCAAACGCCATTTTCGGATAAATAAAATATAAAACCTGCCGCCACCATTACTTTTGAATTGATGGTTAAAACCACAGGCCTTCCATGCCTTGAGCCAACAGCTTTAGCCGTTTCTATTTGCAATGATAAATGCACGTGCTGCCTTTCCTGCTTTTTTAAACCATCTTTTAAAATACTTTCTATATTTTTTTCGGCGGTGCCGTGATATAAAATATCAGGTGGAATAACAGCATTTAATTTCAGTTCCACTTCAATACTGTGCCCCTGGTTTGCACGTATCATAGTTTTATCTTCATTAAATGCAAAACGCTTTTTATCGTTGGTTTCCACCACGGTATTGATGGTATCAACATCTACTGCTGTGCCGTTTTCATTAATTTTTTGTATCAATTCGTTTACAATGGCCCAGCCCTTTTAATCAAGCAGCAGGCCTAAAACTACGGGCCTGTGCCATAGCACAAGGCGCAATAATTTACTGATATGTTTGAGTTGATTTTGCATTTTATTTTATTTATTTAGTATTCTCATATATCTCTTCAAATCCTTTTCTCCAAACACAACCAATAATACTTTCTCTATAGCACTATGCATTTTTAAAAACTCTGCGATTGTTGCAATAGCAATACCGGCAGCTTTATCGAATGGAAAACGATATGCCCCTGTGCTTATACAAGGAAACGCAATCGTTTTAATATTATTCTCAACAGCGAGTTGCAAACTCTGCCTGTAACAGCCTGCCAGCAGTTGTTCTTCATTTTCTGTTCCGTTATTCCAAACGGGACCAACTGCGTGTATAACAAATTTAGCAGGCAAACTAAATCCGGGAGTTATTTTTGCGCTGCCAGTTTCGCAACCACGCAACCTTACACAATATCCCCTAAGCTCCGGACCGGCAGCTTTGTGTATTGCTCCATCAACGCCACCGCCACCGGTTAAAGAATTATTAGCAGCATTTACAATTGCATCCACCTCCAAAACGGTAATATCAGCATTGATGATTTCTATTTTCATTTTTTAAATTTCAAATAAATTCACACATCAGTCCAACCCCTACCCTGCCAATGCTGCCCTAATCTCTGCAAGAGAAAATTCTTTAATTATTTTCCCATCTTTAAAAACGGTTTTAAGTTCGCTTGCTGCTTCTTGCTCCCAGGTAACTTTATCGTAAAGTACATAGCTTCCATTTTCCTTTTTCACGCATAACAAGCCCGTTGCTGATTTTTTGGTACCATCATCTGTAATTGGATTTTTAAATATCTCTCGGCTTTCACCATTTATAACTACGTACGTTGCCTTCATGGCGGTACCAAAAGTATCACGTGTATTATACTGGTAAGTAAAACTACCAATTCCAAAAACAACCTGACTTGCAAAACCTTTGGCTTTTAATCCTTCGCAGATTAACTGCGCTCTTTCCAGATTTATACTATCACCATAAATAGCGCCAATATGCCCATCTAAAAGTTTAAAACCCTTTTCGGTAACTGTACCTCCAAAAACATTCCACAACAATTCAACAACACCTTTTTGTTCTGCAACAGTTTTGCCGTTTGTATCACCACAAATTATTTTAACCGGGTCGCCACTATCAGGCCGTATTACTACTTTACCATCCCTTGCCAATATA
>JBBQPX010000425.1:0-2755 GCA_038216775.1 Chitinophagales bacterium | reverse complement strand
TGGAAGAAAAAAAATACGAATGTTTTTTAAGGGAAGATACTTACCTGCCGATGATGTATATGCCGGATGCCATTCGTGCCACTATTGAATTAATGGAGGCTGATGCGTCTAAAATTTCTATCCGTACTTCTTACAATATTTCGGGCATGAGTTTTTCACCAAAGGAAATTGCTGCAGAAATAAAAAAGCATATTCCTGATTTTTCAATCCGCTATAAGCCTGATTACAGGCAGCCAATTGCAGATAGCTGGCCACAAAGCATTGATGATACTGTTGCCCGAAATGACTGGGGCTGGAAAGAAGAATTTGCACTTGAAAGAATGGTGAAAGATATGTTTGAAAACCTATAGCAGATAAATATTAAATTAGCTTATGCTCATAAGCATACTTAACCAAGCCAATTACACTGCTGGTATTTGTTTTTCTGAAAATATTTTTGCGATGCGTTTCAATCGTGCGTTCGCTTAAAAATAATTGTTCAGCAATTTGCTTATTGCTCATTTCCTTTTCAATAAGCTGAATAATTTCTATTTCACGTGCTGTTAAATGCGCTTCGTCATTTTCTTTTTTTACTTCGCTGGCTTTGGTCATTTCGTGCAATACTTCTTCGCTAAAATAAATGCCACCTTCAGAAATTTTTTCAAGCGCTTTAATCAGTTCCTGCTTGCCTATATTTTTTAAAACATAACCGGAAATATCAGCATCATCAATCATTTGGTTTACCAAATCACCCTGGCCACTCATAGAAAGTGCCAGTATTTTTATTTCGGGAAATTGTTTGTGTACCGCTTTTGCTAATTCAGCGCCGTTCATACCTGGCATCATAATATCGGTGAGCAAAATATCAATTGATTTCTTTTCAATTAACGAAATCATTTCAACTGACTGTGTACATTCAATAGCTACCTGAAATTGGTCGTGTCCGTTCAATAGGGATTTTAAGCCATCAATTACAATCTGATGATCATCCACAATGCCTAATATGATTTTTTTATTTTTCATGCTGATTTACAAAGGCGGTTTCCTGTTTCACAACGTAAGTTAAAGGTTTTATGGCGCAATTGGCACATGTATGGCTACAAGCGTTCCTTTTCCGGGTGAACTATCAAAGTCAACTGTACCTTTTAAAAAGGCAACTCTTGAGCTGATGTTTTTTAAGCCAATACCTTCAAACTTTTGTTTGTCGGTGCTGTCAAACCCTTTGCCGTTATCCTCAACCGTTGCCGATACTCCGTCTGCATCTTTTATCAAAGATATATCAAGGTTGTTAGCTCCGGAGTGTTTTATCACATTATTCACACATTCCTGTATAACGCGGTAAAGCACGGTTTCTGTATTACTGTCCAGTCTTTCCTGCAAACCTTCGGTGTATAAATTTATTTTAATAATACGGTTATCAATTTTATCCAAAAATTCTTTTACAGCGCTTGATAAACCGCTTTCTAATAATGCATTCGGCATCATTTGGTGGCTTACGCTTCTTACTTCTTTACAACTCTCATCAACCATACCAATTACTTTATCAAAATAAATGCGTTGTGCTTCATCTTTAAAAATAATATCGTTTTCAATGGCAGATAAATTCATTTTAGCTGCACTCATCATTTGACCAACGCCATCATGCAACTCTGCGGCAATACGTTTGCGTTCATTTTCTTCTGCATTAATAACGGCCTTGGTTGCCAAATCCTGTTGTTTCATTACTTCGGATTGTAAGTTCATTTTATTTTTTAACTGGCGTTTCCTATAAAAACTAAAGCCAGAAATAATTAGTAATAAAACACCACCGGTTAAGCCCCAAAGCAGATAATTTTTTCTGGTGATTTCTGATCTCTGTAGTTGTAGCTGCTGTTCTTTTTTTTCTGTTTGATATTTAGCATTGAGTTGCTCAATCTGTTTCATTTTGTCGCCACTGTAAATAGAATCTTTTAAAGCAGTTTGTTTCTTATAATAATTCAATGAAGATGCGTAGTCACCGGTTTTTTCTGCAATATCAGCCAGCTCTTTATAATTAGATAGTTGCAAGTCAGCAAACTGCATTTTTTCGGCCATTGCATTACTTAGACTGTAACTTTTTATAGCTTTTGCATATAGCCCCTGCTCTTTATACATGAATGCTAAATCGCCATAATTTAGTGCAATGGCAAAGCTGTCTTTTATCTGCGTGCGTAATTCCAGCGATTGCAATAAATATTTTTCGGCTTCGGCATACTTTTTTTGAATTGTGTAAACGCCGCCAATGAAATTCAAACTGTAGGCTTTGCCAACCGTATCTTTCATCTTTTCCCGAATAGCCAGCGAACGTTTGTATCTGCTTATAGCCTCATCATAATCTTCTTTGTATTCAAATACAACACCTGATTCGTTAAGAATAGTAGCCATACCGCCATCGTCACTTATGCTTTTATAAAGAGAAAATGCTTCATCATACATCTGCAGAGCTCTGTCAAGATCTTTTGTCTTTCTATAAAGCTTACCTAGCTCATTTAACACGCCAGCTCTTTTGCTGGCATCGGGATGTGCTTTTAAAATGTCGAGTGCTTTGTAATAATAAACTGCGGCACTATCATAAGCGCCTTTAAAATACCAGGAAAGGCCTTTTAATTTTGTAAACTCGCTTAGTAAGACCGAGTCTTTTAGTGTAATTGCAAGTGCAGTACCTGCAGATAAATTTGCCTGACATTCATCAAAATCTTTAAATAACAATTGGTTTGACAAAGCCAAATATGCTTTAGATTTTTTGCTGTCGTCTGTA
>JBBQPX010000424.1:0-2761 GCA_038216775.1 Chitinophagales bacterium | reverse complement strand
ATAATCCCCCATCTATTAATATTATTTTATCGCTTTAGCTGATTCAATTTATTCAATTACATGCATAGGTGCATTTGTGCAAAAGCGTAACACGCAATTTGCTTACGAAGTAAATGGAAATAATAACTGAAAATTGTTAATGATAATAGGGGTGTAGTTGCTGAATGAGTGAAATTCGTATTAATTAAAATCAATAAAACCTGCTACTGATCTGTGTTGCAGCTGGTCGTCATTGTCTTGCGCAGGAATTGAGCCTAACGAAATTAAATGACATTTATCAACATCTTTTTAAGCCAACCCCACTTTAAACATTATTTTTTTGAAGTGTTGGCAGCCATCTTCTGCCTTAACCTACTTAGCGTTTCTGTGGCAATACCCAAAAAAGAAGCAATGTATTTTATGGCTACCCGGTTAACCAAATGAGACTGGCTTTTTAAAAAATGCCCATACTTTTTATCTGCACTTTTTAATCGTGCAATTAAAGCCCTGTTTTCTGCATCTATATAATTTTTCTGATAAAGTTTTCGGGCTATTACATTAAAGCTGGGAAACCTGCTGTACATCCTGTTAAGGTCTGCAAATGAAAAAGCAATAAGTTCACAATCTTCCAAAGCTTGTATATTTTCATCAGCTTCCGTTTGCGTAAAAAAACTGTTGATGCCCGCAACTAAATCATTCTCCGCTGTTATCCAGGTGGTGATATCTTTTCCTTCATCTTGTATAAATCCACGCAGTAAACCAGATTTTACAAAGTAGATATGGGTACAAACATCTCCGGCTTTCAGCAAATATTTCCCTTTATTTAGTTTGCCCGGATAACTGTTGTTAAGTATGAATTTTTGCAATCCTTTATTAAGTGGATGCAAATAGTTAAGCACCGCAAATAATGTAATAACATCTTCAGGCGAAGCATGTTTTTTTAATAGCATCATATATCGAAACGGGAATGCGGACTAAGGGTATCATTAATCAAAACAGATTAACATCCCACGCATTGAACAGGTTAAATATACGGTAATCTGTTACAATATCTTTTATTCCATTATCCTAAAATCTTTTAAAACTATACTGAAGATGTGATTTAAAAATTACTATATTTATTTTTTGTTTACCTAAAACCCGCAACAATGAATTTCTTCGACCGCCTTTCAAACGGATGGACTATTACCAAAAGCAGTTTTGCTATTCTTAAAGCAAATAAACAATTACTAATATTTCCGGTGCTTTCCGGCACAGCCATGCTGCTGATTATTGCCAGCATAGTTTTACCAATAATTGCCTATGCCGGTTGGGATGCAAAAAACATCAATATTAATTTTGATAATAAAGCTGTGCCTTACCTGTTTACCTTTTTATTTTACCTGGTAAACTATTTTGTGGTTGTGTTTTTTAATATGGCGCTCGTGCACTGCACTAAACTATATCTTGCAGGAGAAGAGGTAGCTGTAATGGCAGGTATTAAGTTCAGCTTAAGCCGCATTGGCGTAATACTATCCTGGGCTTTGTTTGCAGCCACAGTAGGCACAATACTTAAAGCTATACAGGAAAACGCTGGCTGGATAGGTAAGCTTATTGCCGGCGCCTTTGGTTTGGTTTGGGGCATTACCACATTTTTTGTGGTGCCGATAATTGCTTACGAAAATCTTGGTCCCATCAATGCTTTTAAACGTTCAGCATCTTTAATGAAACAAAAATGGGGGGAGAGTATCGGCTCAACATTTAGCTTGGGTCTAATACAATTTGTGGGTACATTGGTAATTGTGGGCGTTGCTGTGCTTATTGCTACATTTATTAATCCGGTTATTGGTATTGGGTTGGGAATTATATTATTGTTTATAATGTACACCATTACCAGCGCAATAAAAACAGTGTTTATAAGCATGGTTTACCAAAACGTAAATGGTAATGTAGAAGAACATTTTAACCAGCAGCTTATTGATGGTCTTTTTGCAAAAAAATAAGTAGAAATCCCACTTCTATTAATCAGACTTTGAGTTTTAAGCAGTGCTTATAAAACTGCGTAAAACTCAAAGTTTTTTTCATTAGAATGCAAACGAAGCCTTAGTTTTTCTGCTTCATCCACAACGACCAAACAACGGCAAAAGCTCTTTCAGCATTTTTTGCCGCCGTAACGGTTTGCGTTGTTGGCGGCATATCGCTATCCTGTAAAATGTTTTGTAAACTGCTGAACATTTGGGAGTATGCTGTTAAAGCTTTTCGACTGTCGGCAGTTTTACTGTCACCATCTTTTATCGTTTTTAACGCATCCATACATTTCTGCAAGTTGTTGTAACACATCAAACTTAAATCGTGTTGCACGGCTAAATCTTTTACCGGCGTTTTTACCCTCGGGTCCATCTTAATTTGAAATGCCTGAAAAAACTCTTTACCATCCACCGTTAATTTGGCAACATACACACCAGGCATTACCCAAGGCGATGTTGGGTCGGGCGCTGTGTTCATCGGCGTAGCAGAAATAGGATATGTTGGCGGCAAATTCAAAGGCTGATAATGCATATCCCACATAAAACGGTGACTGCCTTCTTTATCTGAAAGTAGCTGCTGCGGCCTTATCCAGTAAGGCGGCACGTTGTTGGGCGGAATGCGGTACAGCGTGTCCTTATTGCTGTAAGTTCTTATAAGTTTGTTGCCTTGCGTTCGGTATTTAGATACATCTTTTTCGGCAACAATTCCTGTAACTTTTGTATCATAAATTTCCAGCTTTACATTGCTTGCTTCTTCAAATAAAAAATAATTAATT
>JBBQPX010000423.1:0-2784 GCA_038216775.1 Chitinophagales bacterium | reverse complement strand
TGTTTGATAAATGGGAACACTGATTGCTCCTGTTAATGGGTCTACCGGAATACTGTGGATTAGTTCTGTTGCGTTGCTCATCTTGTTTGTTTTTTGGCCCCCTCCAACTCCCCCGAAAGGGGACGGAAAAGACAGTGAATGATTGTTATACCTGTTCTGAACAATCACTTAGCAAGTGAGCAACCTTATCGGAGGAGTTTTTTGAACAGCCGCGGTGGTGGTTTGTAACCGCCGGCAGGGCATTAAAAAAGCTCATCCGACAAATCAGATGAGCTTTTAATATTTTGAAAGTATTTTTTTTAAGCTTTGAATCTGACTTATCTATTCCCGAATTTAATCAGGATGGAATTGGCACCTTTTCCCGATATAATCGGGATAGGTTGTCAAGGTTTCATCGGGCCATTACCCTCTACCTTTCTTGATAAGTGATATTAAAGAACTGACGTAAAGATACAGTGAGAAAATTCAAACCACCAAATAAAAAATAGTAAAAATTTTGTCAAAGATTTTAAAATGCCTTTCTGTAAAGGGTTTCAGGGCAAAAAATTATTTTATATTTTTCTCCATCCAACCTGCTTGTGAGCTGGCAGATTTCTCTAGGCTTACCTGTTTAGCAATTTTTTCCTGGCCGCTAATAATGGATTTCGATACCATGTTATGCTCAATAACTTCATCCTCTTTCATGCCCATCATTTTCATCATCGGAATAATTTTATCGCTCCCAAAATGTTTAAAAAGCGGTTCATCCAGTGCGCTGAAAACCATTATTTTCTCTGAATCCCAGTTTTTAATGAGTTCAATTTCTCTTTCATGTAACGGATAATGTTCAACAAAAACTGGTATTCTACCCTCTAGTTTAGAGGCATGCAGATGATGTGTTTCCACTACCAGGTTTTCATTCAGCCCCTGCTGTTTAAAAAAATCTTTAAATGAAGTTTCTGTATCTGTAAACCAGCAAATAAATAAATGATTAGGCTCCTTTCTGGCCAATTCGGCACAGGCCTTCATTTTAGCCGCGGTTGTCATATAAGCCCTATCTGCAAACACATGGTTATCGGAACTGTCGTCTTTCTTCCCAAATAAATTAAAAAGCATATTTAAAATTGAATTACAAATTTACTACACAAAGTTTCCATCAACAAATCAACATGTATTTTGTTTGTACCTTTAACTTAAGTAAGTACACATGGCTAAAGTAAACAAGGCCTCACAAGAGGAAGATATTATTCAAAAAGATTTTATTGAGGTTTTTGGCGCAAGGGAGCATAATCTTAAAGACATTGATATTAAAATTCCCAAAAATCAACTGGTTGTTTTTACTGGTGTTAGCGGCAGCGGAAAATCTTCGCTTGCTTTTGATACTATTTACAATGAGGGTCAGCGACGTTACATGGAGAGTTTTAGTGCATATGCCCGTCAGTTTGTTGGCGATATGGAGCGACCTGATGTTGATAAAATTACAGGACTCTCCCCGGTAATTTCCATAGAACAAAAAACTACCAATAAAAATCCCCGCAGTACTGTTGGCACCGTTACGGAAATTTATGATTTTCTGCGTTTGATATTTGCTCGGGTGGCAGAGGCTTACAGCTACAACACCGGTAAAAAAATGGTGAAGTTTAGCGAAGAAGAAATTGTGAGCAACATCTTTGAAAAATATGAAGGAAAAAAAATAAGCCTGCTTGCTCCATTGATACGAGGACGAAAAGGGCATTACCGTGAACTTTTTGAAGATGTACGTAAGAAAGGTTATTTAAAAGTACGTGTTGATGGAGAAGTAATGGATTTAAAACCACGGATGCAGGTTGACCGATACAAAATTCATGATATAGAAGTAGTGATAGACCGCATGGCTGTAACTGATGATATGAAAGTGCGGTTAAGCCAGAGCGTACAAAAAACTTTGCAACTTGGTAAGGACTTAATGTTTCTCTTAATAAATGATGATGATAAGGTTGTGCAATATAGCAAATTGCTGATGTGCGAAGATACCGGCATCAGCTACGAAGAACCTTCACCCAATGCATTTTCATTTAACTCGCCGTATGGTGCATGCTCTACCTGCAAAGGTTTAGGTAATGTTTATACCATTGATATGGACGAAGTTGTTCCAGATAATTCTATCAGCGTAAGCGATGGTGGGATTGCGCCGTTGGGTGAAGAAAGAGATGCTAGCGTTTTTCAACAGGTAATTGCATTTGCAAAAAAACATAAAATTAATTTAGACAAGCCAATTAAGGATTTACCAAAAGGGCAACTGGATTTATTGTTGTACGGCGATCAGGAAATTAATCCGGCTTTGCAGATTGATATGGATGACGAAACTGTGCCGAAAACTTATACTGGAAGTTATGAAGGCATAATCCCGATGTTGAAGCGTTGGTTTACATCATCATCTAGTACCGATATGTTACGTGGTTTTGTAGAAAAGTTTATGGTGCTTGCACCTTGCACAACCTGCGAAGGAGCAAGGCTGAAAAAAGAAAGCCTTTGGTTTAAACTTGATAATAGAAATATTGCAGAGCTTAGTAATTTAAATTTAGATAATCTTGCTGCATGGTTTGATGGAATAGAATTGCGTTTGAGTGATAAACAAAACGCCATTGCCAAAGATGTTTTAAAAGAAATAAGAGAACGTTTACAGTTTTTATTAGATGTAGGATTAACGTATCTGTCTTTAAGCCGGCCTTCTAAAAGCCTTAGTGGCGGGGAATCGCAGCGTATAAGGCTGGCAACTCAAATAGGTTCGCAATTGCAGGGTATTACTTATATTTTAGATGAGCC
>JBBQPX010000422.1:0-2792 GCA_038216775.1 Chitinophagales bacterium | reverse complement strand
TACAGATAGCGTAGCCTTGGTTTTAGGCGATAATATTTTTTACGGAAGCGGCTTTAGTAAACTACTTCAGCAAAGCGTAGACCCAACTGGTGCTGTAATTTTCGCCTACCCGGTTAGCGACCCTGAAAGGTATGGTGTTGTGGAGTTTGATGCCGAAAACAATGCAGTTAGTATTGAAGAAAAACCAACCTCACCTAAAAGTAATTATGCTGTACCCGGCTTATATTTTTATGATAACACAGTGGTTGAAATTGCAAAAAATATTAAGCCAAGTACACGTGGCGAGTATGAAATAACAACGGTTAACGATTATTATTTGCAACAAAAACAATTAAAAGTTGCCGTGCTCGACCGTGGCTTTGCCTGGTTAGATACAGGTACTTTTGAAAGTCTAAGTGATGCTGCCGAATACGTAAGAGTGATTGAGAAAAGACAAGGTTTAAAAATTGGTTGTCCTGAAGAAATTGCCTGGCGAATGGGTTTTATTGACAAAGAAGCATTGCTAAAACAGGCGAAAGAGTTGGAGAAAAGTGGCTATGGGGAATATTTGAAAAAAATAGCAGAGTAAATGCAAGAATAATTCCTATGAGGAATAAAAATTTCTTTAAGGTATTTGGGCCTGAACTCCCCTCCTTTGGAGGGGCAGGGGGAGGCTTTTACGCACATCCAAGTTCGGTTATTGATGATGGTTGCCAGATAGGAGATGGAACAAAAATCTGGCATTTTAGCCATGTAATGGGCGGTTGTGTAATCGGGAACAATTGTATTTTAGGCCAAAATGTTTTTATAGGCAATAAAGTTGTGCTGGGCAATAATGTAAAAGTGCAAAACAATGTAAGTGTGTATGAAGGCGTTATTTGCGAAGATGATGTTTTTGTAGGTCCGGGAGTTGTTTTTACAAATGTTATTAATCCACGAAGTGCAATAGAGCGAAAAAGCGAGTTTAAAACTACCTTAATAAAAAAAGGTGCAAGTATTGGAGCAAATGCAACGATAGTTTGTGGCAATACTATCAACAAATTTGCGTTTATTGGTGCCGGGGCTTTAGTTACCAAAGATGTACCCGCCTATGCTTTAGTTGTAGGTAACCCTGGCAGGCAAGTTGGCTGGATGAGTGAATTTGGTCAAAAGCTTGAGTTTGATGAGAATGGAAAGGCGGTTTGTGCGGAGAGCGGGCAGGAGTATTTATTGGAGGACGGTGTGATGAAGAAGGAAAGTTGAGTGTTTTCATGTAGCCGGTTATGCAGTAACAATTAATAGAAATGTTTTTACTTTGCTGGAAACAGGAAAAGCGGTAAAACTTTTATACGAAATCAGCAACACGGGGATAGGAACAAGCCCTGCATCAAAATACAACATTTAATTTTTATGCAATTAATAATTGAACCGGGGCGTACAGAAAAAAATTATTGGAAAGACCTGTGGCGTTACCGTGAATTATTTTACATACTCGCCTGGCGTGATGTAAAAGTGCGTTACAAACAAACCGTTATCGGAATTTTGTGGAGTATTTTGCGTCCCCTGCTTACCATGCTGGTGTTTACATTTATCTTTAGCAGAATTGCCAAGCTGCCAACAGAAGGCTTGGCACCCTACGCCATTATGGTGTATGCTGGTATGCTTCCCTGGCAGTTTTTTGCCACAGCACTTACCGAAAGCAGTAACAGCCTAGTCTCCAATAGCAACCTGATATCCAAAGTATATTTTCCCCGTATGATAGTGCCTGCCAGTGCAGTCATTTCAAGCTTTGTTGATTTTCTTATTTCCTTTGCTATCATGTTTCTATTAATGGCTTATTATCATTATCTGCCGCCATGGCAAATCTTGTTTTTACCGCTGATGCTTTTCTTTGTTTTTATGGTGTCGTTCAGCTTTGGGCTTTACCTTACTGCCATCAATGTTAAGTATCGCGATTTCAGGTATATCATTCCCTTTATTGTACAGTTTGGGTTATACCTTTCGCCGGTGGGCTTCAGCAGCAGTGTGGTGCCTGAAAAATGGAGGATGTGGTATAACCTTAACCCCATGGTGGGTGTAATTGATGGTTTCCGCTGGTGCATCATTGGCGGAGAGTTTACCCGGAGCCTGGCTATCAGCATGGGAATTTCAGTAGCCTTTACTTTAATTGTATTATTTTTTGCCATCCGTTATTTCAGGAAGGTGGAAAAAACATTTGCAGATATTATTTAAACAACATGAGCGATATCATCATCAAGGCAGAGAATGTAGGCAAGAGTTATATGATTGGCCACCAGCGGCAGCAGGGCTACACTGCTTTACGGGATGTGATTAGCAATAATATAAAGGGCTTTGCTAAAGGAGTAAAAAATACATTATCCGGCAAACAGCTTATTGCAGGGCAGGAGTTGGAGGAGTTCTGGGCGCTAAAAGATATTAATTTTGAAATAAACCGTGGCGATGCAGTAGGCATCATAGGGCGTAATGGTGCCGGTAAAAGTACCTTGCTTAAAGTACTTAGCCGCATAACGGAACCTACTACGGGCCGAATTACCTTAAATGGTCGTGTGGCTTCTTTACTGGAGGTTGGTACAGGGTTTCACCCAGAGCTTAGCGGCCGGGAAAATATTTACCTGAACGGCGCCATATTGGGTATGAGCCGTGCCGAAATCAAAAAAAAGTTTGATGAAATTGTTGACTTTAGCGGCGTGGAGAAATTTTTAGATACACCTGTAAAACGCTACAGCAGCGGTATGTATGTAAGGCTTGCATTTTCTATAGCTGCACACCTGGAACCTGAGATACTGGTTGTAGATGAGGTATTGGCAGTAGGA
>JBBQPX010000421.1:0-2838 GCA_038216775.1 Chitinophagales bacterium | reverse complement strand
GGAAATTGTATGCAGCTTCCGTAAAGCCATAAACATACATTACATCATGAATAATGTTATTCCAATAAAATAAGTTAGTTGTATTAAATTGCTGATTTGGCACCGGAGTAGTTTGTGTAGGATCTACCGTATAATTAGGTGTAAAATCAAAAGTTAAACTTGGCACAGGGGTTGAAGAACTTGCAGATGTTGCAATAGAACCTGTATTTGCGTTTGCTCTGTCTTGGTAAGCCCATACATTATTACCACGTGTATAAGCATAATCTGTACCACCAGCTCCTGTATTCCATTTTAATGAAGTAGCATTACCTGGTGCAGCTAACCATGGGTCAGTTTTTATTGCATGAGCACCTAATGGAAAAGTTGGCGCTTCCGCTGGAAAAGGTACAACCCTGTATGAAGCGGTTGTTATAACAGAAGGATCTTCGGTTGTTTTAAAATTAAAAGGACCATTATCGTCCTGCTTATTACCACCAAAGGCAAAATCAGGATATTTTATATTACTGTTAAAATCAGGTGTACCCCAATTATCATAATCAGTTAAGTTATCAATACTTAATATACTGTTGTTCGTAGCATCCACTCTAACCATCCAGTAATCACTAGTGGTTTTAGGTATGATGTATACCTGCCACGTAAGATGTATAGTATTAGAATTTTCAACAGAACTCCACATTAATTGAGCAGTAATGTTTTCATGAGAAATACCCATGTTACTAAACTCAACTTTTTGGCCGTTGTCTTTTGTATTAAGCGCAACCGCCATTTGAGACGCATGCAATCCTCTATCAGACAATGCTGACTGTACCGCAGATGCTGCTGTAACAGATGGAATAATACTTTTTACATTAACCAGTTTTTCGAGACTATGGTTAAAAGAACCAGCCTGAGATACCAGTTTGTCGCCTTTATAGGCTAAAACGAGTATCTGGTTAAGAACTGGAACAGCTTTGTAAGTTTGGTTTAGGTAAACCCTTGTAACACCTGAACTGGCGTCAAAATAAGTACCTGCTACCTTCACATTACCAAGATCTTCCGAAGACAATCCAAGAGCGGCTTTGCTTGCGCTAACCAAACTGATTGCCCGATTCTCATCAGCAACACTGATATTTTGTGCACTTATACTAAAAGCACAAAACAACAATGAAATAAGAAGAGGGAAAAATTTTCTCATAAATGTTAATTTAAGTTTGAAATACATGATAAAACGATTCTATAAAAAATTTGAGTGTTTTTTTTTTCTAAAAAAAAGCAGATAATTTAAACGGGAATTACTTTGATATGTTAACCGAGTAGAATACCGGTAATTGAAGAAGTAAAAGTTTTAACCATAAGCGCTTTTTGTGTACTATATTTATTTATAACTAATTTAAAAATTTATTTACAATATTACGGAACAATAATTTAAAGCGCTTTAAAAATTATCCACTTGTTTTATTAATAGAAATGACGTTTTTGTAACTGTATACATTGGCTATGATAATTTACTACAAAACTATGTGTTGGTTTAGCTGAATGAGTTTAATTTCTGGCGTAATAAAAATCACAAACAAGGATAGTTACAGAATTTGAATTAGAAGCCTTAAAAGCCAACAATAATCATTGTAACATACACGCATTTTACCGCTTATCCTTTTTCAAATTAACATGAATAGTATGTTGATGAGTTTGCTTAATATTGTAGCTTTATAGAAAGCAAGCAAGCAAGAAATTAGCAATGATTATAATTGTAAAGAGAAACAGCATTTCATTATTTGGTATCTTTCTATTTTTTATATTTCCCATTGCGTCATTTTCCCAAACACATATTAAAGGCAGAGTTATTTACGGTAATGATGCTGGGCCGGCTAGCGCTGTGAGTATTGAAGTTTTAAACCATAAAGGGTTGGAAACAATTACTAACAATACAGGAGATTTTTATTTACATATTCCTAATCCAAAAAATAACGATACGCTGGTTATATCTTCTGTTGGATATAAAAGCCTGAAGTTGCCTGTTAGCAGTGCAGCTAAAAAAACAGAATTCCTTTTAACGGAAAATACAAAAGACATGGAATCGGTTATTGTTTTCAGCAGGCCGCAGATACTCGGCTCGGCAACTGAATCCATTGGTTATTTCAGGAGTTGGAATTATGAAAAAAAAGGTGGTGAAATAGGCAGGTTGATTAAGACCCCTTTTAAGCAATACAAAATTGATAAAGTGAGATTTAAGGCAGCCAACTTTTGCGATGCCTGCCTGTTGAGGCTGCGCATTCGTAATGTAATAAATGGAAGGCCTGGTGAAGATATTTTGAAAGATTCAATTTCGCTTAATGTTAATGATCTTACTTTAGAAGGTAAAGTGCCAGAGTTTGACCTTACGCCTTATAACTATACATTTAAAGACAAGGAAGTTTTTGTAAGTATTGAAGTAATCAGCTGCTCCCCAGCGGGGAAAAATAAGACATGTTCTTTTAGCTTTGCCGGTACAGAACAAGGTGCTTACATGTACAAATCAAGTAAAGACGATGATTGGAATATAACAGATGACCATACCATTTATCTGAAATTATTTTTGAGATACTAGAAAATTTAGTGTGCAAAATCAACTTCGAAATTCCCTTTTATTCTTTCAATTGATGGATTAAAATAACCAAATTTTAAATTGGGGAATTCTTCCCTTATCAGCTCCATCATTTGCTTTACGCCCATACATTCGCCGGTATCTGTAACGCCAATTTTTCCCAAATACCAATCGGGGTCAATATTGAAATTGCGCCACTGAATCATGCACAAGTCTGTTTCTCTTATCAATTTTCTCAATGCCTCATATTCTTCAATACTATCAGTCATGCCCGG
>JBBQPX010000420.1:0-2877 GCA_038216775.1 Chitinophagales bacterium | reverse complement strand
TGATGTTTATACAAAACCGGTAAACGATGTTTTCCCATAGATATAGATATTTATTTATAGCTGCATTAGCGATTTACACGTACATTAGTACAGTATTGTGCCAAGTATATAGCTATTTTAAAATTGACATTGAGTGGTATTATGCTTTTAGTACTATACTGCTGGTAACATTAATCACTTGGGAAGGCAGCAGGCTTATAGAACCACTCTTCGGTAAACTTATACACAGCCTTCAAAATAAAATAAAAGGGCTAATTTATTTTCTGGTTGGAGGATGTGTTATTACAACTATTGCAACTTCCGCTATTGTATTGCTGGTGAGTATGGTGCTGCATAAACACAGTTTTGCAGAAGCCATAATTCCATTAAAACTCAATATTATTTACGCTTGGCTGGCCAACCTGCTTTTTCACCTGCTCCATGCAATTATGTTTTATTTTACAGAATATAAAACAAAGTGGATGGAAGCCGAAGAATTAAAACGAATTTCTGCACAGGCCGAACTGCAATTGGTAAAAAGCCAGATTAATCCGCATTTTCTATTTAATAACCTGAATGTATTATCGGCACTGGTTACTAAAAATACCGATGAGGCAAACCGGTTTATTGAAGAGTTTTCAAAAGTGTTCAGATATATTTTATCTAATCACGATAAAGAACTGGTGGAGATAAAAACTGAACTAGAATACATAAAGCCCTATATTTTTCTTTTGCAAAAACGATTTAACGATGGGCTTAATATAAATATAAATATTCCGGAAAATATGCCACCGGTATACATTATCCCCGCTTCGTTACAAATGCTGATTGAAAATGCCATCAAGCACAATATTGTAAGTAAACATAAACCCTTGCATATTGATGTTGAGCTGCGTGGCCAAGATACCATCAGTGTTTCAAATAACCTGCAATTGCGGGAATCTGTGTACGATTCAACTAAGATAGGGCTCGAAAATATTAAGAAAAGGTACTGGCTTGTAAGTGGCAGGCAAGTTGAAATTATGCAGGATGAAAATGCTTTTACGGTATCATTACCGCTGATTACCTTAAACTGACAGCGAATATGAATATTTTAATTATTGAAGATGAAGAGCTGGCACAGGAACGATTGCAGCAACTTATCCATAATTTTGATCCATCTATTAATATTGTGGCATGTCTGGAAAGTGTGGAGGAATCTGTACAATGGTTCAACAGCAAGCCTCATCCAGATTTAATTTTGCTTGATATTCATTTAAGTGATGGAGCCAGTTTTGAAATTTTCAAACGCACTCAAATTCAAAAACCTATTATTTTTGTCACCGCTTTTGACAACTACGCCATTGATGCGTTTAAGTTATTTAGTGTTGATTATATTTTAAAACCAGTTACTGCCGAAGCCTTGGCAAGTGCCATAAATAAATACAAAGCGCTTGCAGGTATTTTTACACCAGCAAATTACCAGTTGCTGGTAGAGCAGGTAAAAGATAATTATACAGCCAACTACCGAAACCGGTTTTTAGCCAAAGTAGGCCAGCGTTTGTTTTTTATACCTGCGGCTGATGTTGCTTATTTTTCCGCTGATAACAAAATTGTTTTTCTTATTGATCGTGAAGGCAATCGCTTCGTGATTAACAGCACCATGGAAAAAATTGAAAGCGAAGTTAACCCCAGGGATTTCTTCAGGCTAAATCGTAAAATCATCATTCACGCTGATGCTATTGACCAGATAAAGCCTTTTCACAACAGCCGGCTTAAGCTACAACTAAAGGGAATTAACAACGCCGAAGAAATTATCATTAGCCGAGAGCGTGTTGCCGATTTTAAGCAATGGGCCGATGCCTGATTTTAAGAAAAAAATCTGGACTTGGGTAAAACTTGAACATGCTGCACCTTGCCCATTATACTAAGACAAATATCTTACACCCACAACCGCTCGTTGAAACAAAACATTCACCCGCATTTCGGTTTTTTGAATTGCCCGGCTCTTTAGAGCCGGAATAAAATGATACTTTTATCGGGCTTTAGCCCAAATTATTGTTTTTTGGGCTAAAGCCGGAACATATAATGCAATGCCACCGACCTTAAGGGCGGCGCAATTCATAAGGCACTCATAAAAGAATCATCTTCTTAAAAATGCAACACATAACCCACCTCTCCAAAGACAAAAAACTTAGCCGGATAATTAAATTGCAAGAACCTTTTGTGCTTCAGAAAAGGAAAAGTGTTCACCTGCATTTATGCAACTCTATAATGAGTCAGCAGTTAAGTACAAAAGTTGCAGATGTTTTTCAAAAGCGATTTATAAATCTATATTCAACCAAAAACCCAACAGCGCAAGAAATTGCAGCAACTCCTTTTGAAACATTAAGAGGCATTGGCCTAAGCAATGCAAAAGCAAACTACGTAGTTAATGTTTGTAATTTTTTTATTGAAGAAAAGATTACTGATGCGAAGCTGCATAAAATGAGTAATGAAGACTTGATTAAATATCTTACCCAAATAAAAGGCGTTGGCCAATGGACGGTGGAAATGCTGTTGATGTTTACCTTTGGTAGAGAAGATGTTTTTGCGGTAGATGATTTGGGAATTCAACAGGCTATTTGCAAACTTTACAATATTGATGCAACAGATAAAAAAGCAATGAAGAAAAAAATGCTATTGGTTTCAAAAAAATGGAACCCTTACAGAACATACGCCTGCAGGTATTTATGGGGCTGGAAGGATATTACCCCCTCTGCCCCCTCCCGAAAAATCGGGATATATTCCCGGGGAATTTAGCGTAAAAAGCTTATCTATCTCTTTTAACTATAGCTGAATTTGTGAAATAATTTCCTCCAGATATTTTTTATCCGTTTCATCAAACTGATTAAGTTCATCGCTATCAACATCTAATAC
>JBBQPX010000419.1:0-2888 GCA_038216775.1 Chitinophagales bacterium | reverse complement strand
GGAAATGGATGATATTGTGGTTTTTGACGATCCGGTGAGTAACAACAGCAAATATGTATGTCTTTTTGATCCGCTTGATGGTAGCAGCAATATTGACGTAAACGTTTCAATAGGAACAATTTTCAGCGTGTACAGACGCATAAGTGAATTGGGCAAGCCTGCAACAAATGAAGACTTTTTACAACCTGGTATAAAGCAGGTAGCTGCCGGTTATATTATATACGGTTCGTCAACCATGTTTGTGTATGGTACAAGGCGGGGTGTAAATGGATTTACATTAGATCCTTCTATCGGGGAATTTTGTTTAAGCCATCCAGATATAAAATGCCCGGAGTTGGGAAAATTGTATTCTGTAAATCATGGTAACTTTTTTCAGTATGGCGAAGGTGTTAAAAAGTACATTACTGCCTGTCAGAAAAAAGACAGCAGCAATGGTGGTCCATATACACAGCGATATATCGGCAGTATGGTTTCAGATGTACATCGCAATTTAATAAAGGGTGGAATTTTTATGTATCCTGGTACTATAAGCAAGCCTAGTGGCAAGCTGCGACTGCTTTATGAGTGTAATCCATTTGCTTTTATTATGGAGATTGCGGGCGGCGTGGCACACGATGGTAACATGCGCATATTGGATATTATACCAACTTCACTGCATGAAAGAACGCCATTTTTTGTGGGCAGTAAATTAATGATGGAAGAACTGGATGGTTTTATTAAAGACGAAGAAGAAACCTCCTCCGCCCCCTCCCGATAAAAATCGGGACAGGTGCCGGGGGAACTATTATGGAGATGATCCGCCTTTTCACTTTGAGAAATAATGATAGCATGGAAAGAAAGAAAAATAATTAAAATGAATACTATAATTTCTGTAAAAGACCTGGTGAAAAACTATGGTAGTTTTAATGCGGTAAAAGGTATTTCCTTTGATGTGTTTGAAGGGGAAATTTTTGGCTTACTGGGCCCAAATGGTGCAGGTAAGTCAACTACATTGGAAATAATGGAAACCCTTAGGGAAAAAACCAGCGGACAGGTAACTGTATGTGGAATGGATTTGGATAAGCAGCCCGATGATATTAAGAAAGTTATTGGCGTGCAGTTGCAAACATCAGGTTACTACCCCGGACTAACCCTGGTTGAACTTATTAATTTGTTTGGCGGTTTATATAACCAGGATGTTAACCCCATGGAATTATTAAAAATTGTTAATCTGGTTGATAAGGCAAAAAATAAATACAAAGAGATGAGTGGCGGACAAAAGCAACGCTTTTCCATTGCCACCACCTTAATAAACAAGCCCAAAATTATTTTTTTAGATGAACCTACAACAGGTCTTGACCCACAAGCCCGCAGAAATTTATGGGAGCTGATCAAGAACATACGCAGCGAGGGTACCACGGTTATTATTACCACACATTATATGGATGAAGCCGAACAGCTTTGCGACCGTATTGCTATTCTGGATGAAGGGAAAATTATATCCTTAGATAGTCCTGATAAAATGATTGATGATTTGGTGGCATCTGGCTTTGAGCGCCCTAAACAGGTAAAAGCTGCTAACCTCGAAGACGTTTTCATACATTTAACAGGTACGCCCATGAGAGATGAATAAAAATTGCTTTTATTTGCATTTCAATTTTACAATAAAATTTATACATTAATGAAAAAAGTATTTCTTAGCGGCTTATTGTTTTTAGGCGTAAGTGTAGCAGCAACCGCACAAACCGGAGGCAAAACTAAAACCACTGCTAAACCTGCTGCTAAAACAACCATGGCAACCAAGCAACCCATGTCTGCCACACAGTTTAAAACATTGATAGATAGTTTCAGTTACGCTGCCGGCTATAATGTAGCTACAAATATGCAGGCACAGGGCATTAGCGAATTAAACACCGCTATGATGACCAAAGGAATTGAAGATGTGTTTAAAAAGCGTGATGCCAAGCTATCACAGGAAGTAATTAACACTTGTATGCAAAGACAACTGGCCGTTTTTTCTGAAAAAAAAGGTGCTGAAGATAAAAGTGCAGGAATTGCTTTTTTAGCAGCAAATGCAAAACGCGACGGTGTTGTTACCTTAAAAAGTGGTTTACAATACGAGATAATTAAAAATGGAGATGCTACTTCGCCAACGCCTAAAGCTGTTGATACGGTAGAAGTAAATTATAAAGGAAGTTTGATAGATGGAACTGAATTTGATAATTCGTTTAAAAGGGGAGAGGCTGCTGCTTTTCCGGTAATGGGTGTTATAAAAGGATGGATCGAAATTTTACAGTTGATGAGAAAAGGAGATAATTGGAAAGTTTTTATTCCAAGTGACTTGGCTTATGGCGCTGCAGGTGCCGGCCAATCAATTCCACCAAATGCTGTTCTGGTTTTTGAAATAACCTTAGAAGCAATTAGGCCCGCAGTTACAGCAGCTGCCAATTAATTGATGATAACAGATTTAAGATACCCAATAGGGCAATATGATGCACAGCCATTCTCTGAAAAACTTTTTGGAGAATGGCTGCTTGATATTAAAAACCTTCCGCAACATTTGGAAAATTCCATATTGAATTTAGATGCGGCACAGTTAGAAACGCCTTATCGGGATGGTGGCTGGACGGTGAAGCAATTAGTACACCATGTGGCAGACAGTCACATGAATGCCTATATAAGGTTTAAACTGGGTTTAACAGAAGCTAATCCTACCATAAAGCCATACGACGAAGCTGCCTGGGCTAACATGGACGATACTACCAATTTGCCGGTAAATATTTCACTCACGCTGCTTCATGCTTTGCACATTCGCTGGTACGAGTTTTTAAAAAACCTTACCGAAGCTGAATTAACCAGCAGAACAGTTTTTCATCCCGCACAAAATAAAGAAATGACCCTTTGGTTTT
>JBBQPX010000418.1:0-2897 GCA_038216775.1 Chitinophagales bacterium | reverse complement strand
TGAAGATTGTTTTTTAAACAAAAAGCAATTTGTTAAAGGTATTTAAATTGAAATTTTATGACAATGAAAAATGAAACAATTACCAAAGGTTTTATTCTTGCAGGGTTAATGAATATTATCGGTGTACTAGCAAATTCACGTTTTTTTACCAATGCTGTTATACCTGCAATTGATCCGGTGGTAATGTCCAACTTTGGATTATTAATGATAGTTATCTGGGGTTTAGCCTATATTTCCGTAGCTAAGAATTTCGACAAAGTAAAATGGCTTGTAGGCGTATTTGCAATTGAAAAATTTATTTATGGATTTATTTGGACAAAATGGATCCTGAACAATAACCTTTCCACCGTTTTTGAAAAGGATACATCTGCGGGAATATTTTACGCTATTTATGGAATTAATGATTGGATATTTTTTGTCTTCTTTTTACTTGTTTTTCTCCGCTTAATGTATTTGAAGAAATAATATTAAAGCTATTTTTACGCTGATGCAGTTTGCAGCGTGGTTGCCGCTTTTCCGCTAACGGTGTTCGTAAAGTGCTTGCTGCCACCTTGTCTCCAACAAGCGGCATTGTGGAGTGTAAATGCCGCCCAAAACCAGCAGGTAATATTCCGGCAACCACCACAATAAATTATTTCTTAATTTCCGCTAACTGCGTAACCATTCCAAACTCATCAACTCCCGAATGATAAAATTGTGCATTTGAATATTTATATTCCTTGGGATAATTACACAGCCAGGCAATAACAAGATTGTAGTATGTATAGTCGGGCATAAATTCCTTAATGTTCATCGATTTTTGTTAACATTAGAATGGGCAATTTTTAAATTTTACATCAACCAGTTAAACAAACAATTTGGAATTTGGAAATATTTTGTGTCTTCTCATGTTAGCCAGTTTGTTATTACTGGTTATCGGTTTCATTTCGCCAAAAATCAGTTTGTTTTGGTATAGACATGAACGAACCAGAAAGAAGTCTGCCCAGGTTTATGGTCTCTTATTTATTACTTTCGTTATAGTATTCGGTCTATGGGCCACAGCTTAGTGGCTCCTTCAGGGCACCTGTCCTCACGTATCACTTCGCTAAATTCTTCGCAGCCAGCCAAAGCCAACATACACACGCAGCCAGCTAAAAAGTAAAAGGCTTTAACTTTTAACAGCAGGTTAGTGAAGACATGAAACTTTGAGTAGCAGCATCGTGGAGTGTAACTGCTGCCCAAAACGAGAAAGCAATTTGGTGCCGCTATTTAAGAAATTTTATTTTAAATTTAGTATTCGATAACATCCAAAAACTAAAAAAGTGAAAATAAAATTATTACTGTTTAGTCTTCTTTTTGCCAGCCAGCTGCAGGCACAATCTTATCAAAAAATACACAACAAAGCCATAGTAGTAGATACGCACAACGATATTTTAATGCGGGTGGCAGATTTAGGAGTGGTCTTTGACGAGGACCTTACCGGCAAAGCGCACAGTGATTTGGCCCGCTGGAAAAAGGGTGGTCTTGATGTGCAGATTTTTTCTGTGTATTGCGATGGCGATGCAAAAGATCCTTATGCCTATGCCAACCGAGAAATGGATAGTTTAGATGCGGTAGTGGCCCGAAACCCTGATAAGATTGTAAAAGTTGCAAACTATGCCGAATTGATGAGAGCTGTAAAGCAACAAAAAATTGCTGCCATGTTTGGGGTAGAAGGTGGGCACATGATAGAAGGCGACCTTACCAAACTGGAAGCTTTGTATAACCGTGGCGCCCGGTACCTTACACTTACACACAATATTGCACCAACCTGGGCCACAAGTGCAGCTGATGAAACCAGCGGAAAGGTACTGCCACACAAAGGCCTTACAGCATTTGGCAAACAAGTGGTACAGCGCATGAACGAGCTTGGTATGATGATAGATGTGAGCCATGTTGGCGACCAAACTTTTTGGGATGTGATACAAATTACTACCAAACCAATTATTGCATCGCACAGCTCTGTGTACACATTAGTGCATAGCCGTCGTAATTTAAAAGATGAGCAAATAAAAGCGATTGCTAAAAACGGCGGCGTAATACAGGTTAACTTTCACCCTGGTTTTATTGATAGCAGTTTTGATAAAAAAGAAACAGCCTTTTTTGCAAAGCACGCAGCAGAATTTGATGGGTTGAAGGCATCAGGCATTGCAGAGTTTTATGCCATGGATTCACTGTATCGCAAATACACCGAAGAAGCTAATAATATCCGTCCGCCTTTATCTATGCTGATAGACCATATTGATTACATAGCAAAATTAGTTGGCGTTGATTATGTTGGTTTGGGCTCCGACTTTGATGGTATTAACCTTACGCCGCAACAATTAGATGATGTGACGGATTATCCCTTAATTACAAAAGCACTGGTAGAAAGAGGCTATAGTAAAAAAGATTTGATGAAGATTTTAGGTGGAAATTTGTTACGGGTTTTAAAGGCTAATGAAACCAAATAGAACTAAAAACATAAAGTCAACTTTCGCTTCTACAAATTTCAATTATTTGGGTAATGTTGCATCTATCACTACCACCAATGGCTAAATTATTCCCTTTGCAGTAGGTGGGGGCACAAGGCTGCTGCCTTAGCATAAGCTTAATAATATCACTAACCTTGCCATAGAAAATATACCCGCAATTGGGTACTTAATAATTGCCGGAAATTGCCATCTTTAACATCTAAATCTTGTAAAATGCTAAAGAGAATATGTTTCCCCATAGTGTTACTGATATCTATAACAGTTGCTGCACAAACAAAACCCGATAAGCATATGCTTGCAATGGAACTTATGATGTCGAAATTAATAATGGCTGCGCCTGATAATTTTGCCAATATTAAAGGGGCAAAGGAAAGCGAGCAGGGCAATGCTGTTTTTTATAAAGCA
>JBBQPX010000417.1:0-2905 GCA_038216775.1 Chitinophagales bacterium | reverse complement strand
TTCAGGGAAACCAGAAACTACTGCATTAATTTCAAAGCTTGCTGCTACTGCCTTTACAACATCGGGCGATTTAACCGCTGCTTTCGTCTTGGCTTTTGTATTATTTTTTACTTTTGTCTGGGCAAATGTTACAACGGGCGCTGCACCTAAAGCTGCAAAAATAAAAAGGGATAGGAAAATTCTCTTCATCATTTTAATTTAGAACCTGCAATTTACTTAGTTTCAAGCAGACTGAATCAAGGTTTAACAGTATTTATGAATTCCTTTGTGGTAAGGCTTATATCGTTGGTATCTTTTAAAGCATTAATATATGCTGAACCTATTATAGCGCCATTTGTATATTTACAGGCTGCATCAAAAGTCGCTTTATCTTTAATGCCAAACCCAACTAAAATTGGGTTAGCAAGTTTCATATCTTGTAATTTTTTAAAATAATCGTCTTGATTTCCAATTACTTTATCGCTTCCTGTTGTTGAAGATGAAGAAACTGCATAAATAAAACCGCTGCTTAATTTATCAATTTGTCTTATTCTTTCTTCACCCGTTTCGGGTGTTACGAGAAAAATAAATTTGAGATTATGTTTAATAAATAAGTCTTGGTACTGTGTTTCAAATTCATACATAGGCAGGTCAGGTAAAATAACTCCGGCTACGCCAACAGCTTCAGCATCAGCACAAAATTTTTCAATGCCGTATTGAAGCACAGGGTTCATGTAGCCCATTAAAATAATTGGAATGTGGACGTTGTTTTTAAAGCTTTTCAATTGCTCAAATAATACCGGCATACTCATGCCGTTTTCCAAAGCCTGCATGTTACTTTGTTGTATCACCGGCCCGTCAGCAATCGGGTCGCTGTAAGGAATACCGATTTCGATAATATCGGCACCGTTAGTTTGCAATGCTTCTATTACTTGCACTGTTGAGTTAAGCATAGGAAAGCCCGCAGTGCAGTACATGTTAAGCACGTTGGATTTTTTTTGTTGGAATAGAGTTGTGAGTTTGTTGTTCATATTTTGTGTTTTACCTCACCCCAACCCCTCTCCTTAAGGAGAGGGGCTTTTAGAGTCTGATAATTTGTAGACACTTTAATAATGTTAGTTTTTATCTTTCTATTTTATTCTATTTAATCTGGCAAAGGTCCAAGGTCAACATAATCATTTTCACAAAACCAATCTTCAATCCTTTTTATAACGAAGTTTAAGTTCTTTTCAACTTCGTCATTTAAAAACCTTAAAACAGTTAATCCATTTTCGTTAAGATTTTTAGTCCTTACTTCGTCGTATAATTTTACTTCTGGCTCGTTATGAATTTCTCCATCAACCTCTATTGCCAATTTCATTTTATGGTTATAAAAATCTAGGATGTAATCATCAAATGCATGTTGTCGTCTGAATTTTAAATTACAAACCTTTCCGTTTCGCAATGCCTGCCAAAGTATTCCTTCCGCTTTTGTTTGAGTTTTACGTAAATTCCTGGCGTTTTCAAAAGTAGAGGCTTTAGAATTTCTGTGAAGGTTATCATTGTATTCATTCATACTAAAAAGTGATTCAGTTACATAGAAATTCATTTTTAAGCCAACGAAAACCTATACAAATTTTCAGAGTCATGCTCCCTCTTCTTTAGGAGAGGGCTGGGGTGAGGTGTTATTTTTCCGCCGGCACCACCAAAATTTCTCTACCATCAATAATAATGTGATGGTATTTTGGCTTAGCGTCAACATCAAGTATTAGTCTATACAACGCTTTTTTCTTAGCTTCCGTTTTTGGAAAATCAACTATAATGCTATCACCTGTTCTGGTTAATGAATAATCCTTTTGATTAAACTCTTCATCAATACAACTGAAAAATTCATAGCGTTCGCCATTGATGTTTGAAATCATATTTATGGATTGTTTATAATCGCCACACTCGCCAATCCTCTCTGCCTTTAGTTTATGATTGATAAAAGAATCGCTGCAGGAAAAAAGTAGGCAACAACATAAAAGAAAAAATAAATTTTTCATGCTTATAAATATTTCATGTAAGTATCCAAATCCTTATCTCCTCTCCCACTTAAACACACTACCACCACATCATCTTTTTTAAATTCAATTTTATTTAAAATAAATAAGGCGTGGGCTGTTTCCAATGCCGGTATTATTCCTTCCAGTTTGCTAAGTTCAAAGGCAGACTGCAAGGCTTCTTCATCTGTAGCACTCATAAAAATACCGCGACCGCTTTCATACAAATTAGCATGCAAAGGACCAATACCCGGATAATCAAGCCCGGCAGAAATACTGTGCGGTTCTATCACCTGTCCATCTTCTGTTTGCATCAATAAACTTTTGCTGCCATGCAAAATACCTGGTTTACCTAATTGTGTTGTTGCTGCACTCATGCCACTGTTAATGCCACAGCCTGCAGCTTCTACCGCAACAAGTTTTACTTCTGTATCATTTAAAAAATTATAGAAAGCACCGGCCGCATTACTGCCGCCGCCAACACAGGCAACAACATGCGTTGGTAATTCGCTGCCTGTTTTTTCTAATAACTGTTTTTTTATTTCTTCGCTGATAATGCTTTGAAATCTTGCAACCATATCAGGATAAGGATGCGGACCAACAACCGAACCAATTATATAATGCGTATCAACCGGATTATTAATCCAGTCACGGATAGCTTCGTTGGTTGCATCCTTTAAAGTTTTACTGCCACTTAAAGCAGGCACAACAGTAGCGCCAAGCATTTTCATACGTGCAACATTTGGCGCCTGACGTTCAATATCTTTTTCGCCCATATACACAATGCACTCCAAACCTTTTAAGGCACAAACAGTTGCCGTAGCTACACCATGCTGCCCTGCACCTGTTTCTGCAATAATTCTTTTTTTGCAAAGTTTTTGCGCAAGCAAAATCTGCCCTAAGGT
>JBBQPX010000416.1:0-2905 GCA_038216775.1 Chitinophagales bacterium | reverse complement strand
TATATTCAAACGTCTTGCAGTGGCTTTTATAGCTTTTAATAATAGGCAGAGCGGTCACAGCACATTGTTTTTTTGGTCGCTTTGACAATTGAAGTGCATTTAGAAACAAAAAAACAATGCACTGTGGAGAGTTGATAATTTTAGCTTTGTGTGTTTATACAAGATTTTTGGTTTAGTTTCAAAGTGTTGAAAAGAAATGAAAAAAAAGACAACTAATTACAAGTCTCTTATAAACGCCTAGGCGGTAACACCGGCTAGCCAAGCCACCTGCCCGACAGCGTTCCGCAGTCAGACAGTTCACCGCAGGGCGGTGGCGGCTAGCCTTGGTCGTTATGGCCAATGGTATAAAAAAAAGAAAGAAAAGAAAAGAAAAGAAGAGAAGAGAAGAGAAAGATGACTTTAGTTTAAACAATAAACCATTTTAATGAAAAACAAAAAAACTGAAAACAATATAGATTTTGATTATTGGAAATTAATAGAGTCTAGTGATAGACCTTTATCGATTGGAATTATTGATGCCGATCTTCTTGACCAAGGTACTCGCCATCCAAATCTTGCTTTACTAAAAATATCAGGGTATTGTAAAAAGTTTAAACACAATGTTAAGTTGGTTAATAAATATTCAGAAATTACTGATGACTTACATCTAAAAAGTTACGACATATTGTTGATGTCAAAGGTTTTTAAATTTACACAAATTCCATCTGAGATTCTTTATAAGATTAGCAAAAATGAGATAATTATTGGTGGAACTGGTTTTTTTGACATGGACAGTCCAGAGCTTCCTTATGACATTGAGCATCAAATGCCAGATTATGATTTATATACTGATTATATTTCTAATCAAACAGATAATTTCACAAAGGATATTGTAAAATACGATGATTATATAAATTTCTCAATTGGTTTTACAACAAGAGGTTGCTTTAGAAAATGCAGTTTTTGTGTTAACAGGAAATATGATCGAGTATATAAGCATTCACCAATTTCGGAGTTTGTTGATTCGAAAAGAAAAGGTATTTATTTATGGGATGATAATTTTATGGCATCTCCTGATTTTCACAAAATACTTGATGAACTAATAGAAACAGGAAAACCTTTTCAATTTAGGCAAGGATTAGATATACGTTTAATGACAGACAAAAAAGCGGAAAGACTTGCAAATGTCAAATATAAAGGTGATTTCATATTTGCATTTGACCACATTGAAGATGCTGAAAAGATTACTGAAAAATTAAAAATCTGGCGAAAGCACTCTAAAAAATCCACTAAATTATATGTTCTAACTGGCTATGAAAGTCAAGATGAACGAGATATCGAGAATACATTTAAACGCATCAAAATAATTATGGAACATGGATGTTTACCATATATCATGCGATATGAAGATTATACAAAATCAAGATTTCGTTCATTGTATATTCAGTTAGCAAGGTGGTGTAATCAGCCCAATTTTCTAAAAAAGAAAAGTTTTAGACAGTATTGCATTGCAAATGAAGAATATCATCAATCAAACACAAAAGTTATAAAAGAATATTGTTCTAGCTACAAAGCAATGATAGATTTCGAAATGGAATTTCCAGAAATATCTAAAAAATATTATGATTTAAGATTCGAAGAAATTAATCAATATAAAAAAAATAATCTGAATCCAAATGAAACCAAATTACATTGAATTGGACATCGCTGATGTTCATCTTGATTTGGGCAACCCCAGAATCAAGCAATATCTTGAAATTTATGCTGGAGAGATAACAAGTGAGGCAATTGCACTTGCTCTTACAAATCCAGGCAATGGAGACTCATCTACTTCTTATAATACCTTAAAGGAATCTATTAAAGTAAGTGGTGGCATTATCCATCCAATTATTGTAAACAAAGAAAAAGACGGCAAATTAATTGTTATTGAGGGCAATACGAGACTTCAAATCTACAAAGAATTTCATATATCAAACCCTGCGGGTACATGGGAGAAAATTAGTTCAATCGTATATATTGAATTAAATGATTTGGAAAAACACTCAATCAGATTACAATCACATTTAGTTGGACCTCGTGAGTGGGATCCATATTCAAAAGCAAAATACTTACACCAACTTAGTGAAATTGAACATATGCCGATGCCTTCAATAATTTCTATGTGTGGTGGCAATAGTTCGGAAATTAATAAATTGATAAGTGCATATCGAGATATGCAAATATACTACAAGAAAGCAGTTGACGAAAAAGGAGATGATTTTGATATAAGAGAATTTTCAAAGTTTGTTGAGCTACAACGTTCTACAATTACATTTGCTCTAACTTCAAAAGGTTTTTCAAAAGATGATTTTGCTAAATGGGTTGTAAATAACAATATTGACACTGCACAAAACGTAAGACAGTTGCCAGCAGTTCTAAAGGACTCTGAGGCTTTAAAGGTTTTTCAAAAGAAGAATATTTCTGAGGCTGTGAAAAAGCTTGCTGTCACTGAGAATTCTCATAACGAACTCAATAATATCCAGTATGATATCCTAGGTTCTAAATTCTTAGAAGCACTCAACCGATTAGAATACAAAGAAGTTAAAAATCTTGGAAATAATCCTGATTACGACAAAAAGAAAATAATGTTACTTAGTATTTATGAAGTTCTTCAAGAAATATTAAAAGACATACAACAAGAAGATTAATAATATGGCTGAATCGATAGACCATATAAATTATATTCGGTTAATTTTTGATTATGCATCTTTATTATTGCCAATAGATGCTAGATCATTAATGCTAGTTGATTTACCTGAAAGTAGTAGAAGACCAGATAGAACGATTGGCAATTTTATACCTGATTTGTATTATAAAGATACTCGTTATTTAATCATTGGAGAAGCCAAAACTGAGAATGATATTGACCGTTTGCATAGTATTGATC
>JBBQPX010000415.1:0-2908 GCA_038216775.1 Chitinophagales bacterium | reverse complement strand
CCACTCAATAATAAAATAACATGATTCAAAGGAAGTTGTTCGTTTAGCAAAGCTGCGCCGATAAGTTTATCTAAAGCATTATGTCTGCCAACATCTTCTCTCAACATTACAAACTCACCAGCAGTATTAAATATAGCACAGGCATGAATGCCACCTGTTTCTTCAAATACTTTTTGTTGCTTCCTTAATTCGTTTTGTAAATGATAGAAAATGGAGGCTGATATTTTAATAGAAGTTTTTTCCTCTCTGTATTGAGAATTTGTGATAATAGCATCAATACTTGCTTTGCCACAAACGCCACAGCTTGATGTAGCATAAAAATTTCGTGCAGTATTTGTAAGTACAGGTTCAATTCCTTCTTTAAGAATTACCAATACACGGTTTTCGTCAGCAGAAAATTGTTTTATTTCTTGTATAGATGGATGACTTTTTATTACTCCTTCAGTAAAAAGAAAACCGGCAGCGAGTTCTTTATCGTTTCCCGGTGTTCTCATGGTAACAGCAATGTTTTTTTGCATGCGCCCGGTGGTGCTGCTGTATTCCAGTTGTATTTCCAAAGGTTCTTCAACGGCAACCATGTCATCAAACGTAGCAATTTTGCCTTCACTAATTTTTTGTATGCTGATGTGTTGAACGGAGCCGTTATCCATAAAATGAAATTACGAAAAGAAATGCGGGTAATTATTTTTTGATTATCTGCAAAGCTTCAAGATAATCAGCGTAAGTATCTACACTAACAATACTCTTTACAGCAGCAGGATAATATTTAACAGCATTTACCTCTTTTAAAAAATGCTGCAACGAAAATCGGGAAGCCTGCCACATTTTGTTTAAAGGTTTAGCGGTAGATGCCGGATACCAAGCTAACAAGGGCTCATACATATTTTCTTTTTTATTGAAGAAAGCCACTGGTTCGGTTTTACACAGCTTTGAAAAGTTTGTGAGTTCAATACCAGTTAAATAAGGATAATCGCAGCCAATAAAGAGTATATTTTGATGCGGAAAATTATTAAAAGCCGAAAGCAGGGCTCCCATAGGGCCGGTGTTGTTATAAGTTTCGATATCTGTTAACAGCTTATAGCCTGTATCAATTGTTTCAACTTGTGCTGCATTACAAGAAATATAAACTTCTTCACAAAACGGCACAAGCATTTTATATACATGATATCGTTGTGGCTTTTCGTAATACTTCAACATGCTTTTATCTTTGCCCATTCTACTGCTTGCCCCTCCGCACACAACTATCCCTTTTGTATTTTCAATATGGAATGTTTTTAAATTTTGCATTATTTATCCCGGTATGATAATAAATATAAATACTTCGGCGAATATAATTTGTGTTGAGATGTATTACCGCGTTTTTGCTGAACCGTTCATCCATCTATACTATCAATCTAAAATAGTTTTATTACATTTAGAAATTCAAAATAATTTACGAATAAAATATAAGTATGAAGAAAAATGTATTTGCATCTGCATTGATAATTTTTGTTGCGTTCTCTGCTACGGCACAAAACAATCAGAAAGCATTAACTACAAGTGATTATGAGCAGGCTGTTAAAATGCTTGGCTTTAACACCAATAAATTTGTTGACAGAGCTAGTGTAAACCCCAACTGGCTCGACGATGGCAAAATGTGGTATGCTACCAGTACTGCTGGCACCACAGAATATGTTTTAATAAATACTGCAGATGGAAAAAGAAAGGCATCTAGTGATTTAAAAACGCTAGTGCCCGGTGCTTCAGAAAAAATGGGCCGTGGTAGAAGGAATTTCTCTATGGACATTGTTTCTCCTGATGGTAAAAAAACAGCTTTTATTAAAGATTGGAATTTATGGGTAAGAGATGTGGAAACGAAAAAGGAAACACAACTGACTACCGATGGAATTGAAAACTTTGGCTACGCAACAGACAATGCAGGCTGGACGCATAGCGACAAACCAATTATGCTTTGGTCGCCGGACTCAAAAAAGATTGCAACCTTTCAGCAAGATCAACGCAACGTTAGCAACATGTATTTGGTTTCAACAAATGTTGGTGCGCCAAAATTAGAGAACTGGAAATACCCATTGCCGGGGGATAAGGAGATTGCGATGATACAACGTGTAATTATTGAAGTAGATAACGCTAAAGTAATACGTTTAAAAATTCCTGCAGATGCTCACCGTGGTACGCTAAGTGATGATATTTCATCTGGAGGACCTTATGATGATAATGAATGGAGTGCCGATGGAAGTAAACTGGCATTTGTATCTACTTCACGAGATCATAAAGTTGAAAAAGTGCGTATTGCTGATGCAGCTACTGGAGATGTAAAAGAGATTTTTGAAGAGAAAGTTGCTACGCAATACGAAAGCGGGCAAGGTATGATTAATTGGCATTTTCTTCCTGCCAGTAACGAAATTATCTGGTACAGTGAGCGTTCTGATTGGGGGCATCTTTATTTATACGATGCTGCTTCAGGACAACTTAAAAATCAAATTACAACAGGTGCATTCGTTGTAACGCGTTTGCTAAAGATAGATGAGAAAAAACGTGTTTTATATTTTGAAGCAAACGGACGTGAAGCTGGTGAAGACCCTTATTTCAGTCATTTTTACAGCATTGGGTTTGATGGTAAGAATATAAAATTGTTAACGCCTGAAGTTGGCAATCATAATATTTCCATATCGCCTGATGAAAAATATTTTGTTGATAATTTTTCGCAACCTGATGTGCCGACGGTTTCTGTTTTAAGAGATATGAACGGAAAGCTTATTGCAACTCTTGAAAAAGCGGATTTTACCCGTTTAACCGCACTTGGCTGGAAGCCACCAACACCAGTTAAAGTAAAATCAGCTGATAATAAATGGGATTTATACGGACTGATGTTTACGCCTTCAAATTTGGACAAATCGAAAAAATATCC
>JBBQPX010000414.1:0-2939 GCA_038216775.1 Chitinophagales bacterium | reverse complement strand
CCATTTCTGTTTTCGAAGGCATATTTTTTATCGTCAGGAAATTTAAGCGTTAGCTCCCTTTCGTAATTTAAAACTGTATCTGCAGCCTGTGCACTTTCTAATACACGCTCCCAAATAAATTCGCCCGGGTTTTTAATGTATTCAGCTTTACCAATAAAAAAATCCCATTGTTTTTCTGCCAGTAATTCAGGCACCCTACTCTCCCAAAAACCATGTATCCCTTTTTGATTAGTAAGTTGCCCATTGTGATTGCTGCTGGCATGAAGCGGCACATGTGCATCGGCAATATAATGGCCAAGCTCTGCACTGTTCTTCATTATCTGGCTGTAATTTTTTTCTTTAAATGCCTTGGTAAGTCTGGCAAGCATGGTTTGAACGTGCCAGGGAACTATGCCATTAAGCCTTAAAGAATCTTCTCCAAATTTTGCAACAGCATCGTTCCATTTACGGGGTAAATCAGGATAAGGGTATTTGCCATAAGCGTCAATATCAATAAAGTGCCTTGGGCCTTCGTCGGGCACTGCATATCTTCTCTTATCGGGGTCAATTGCGTGTTCGGTAATAAAAGTTATATTCGATTTATACAGCACCATCATCTCCGGAGGTAATAAAAAAACAGCGTAGTAATTTATCTTTTGATGTGCATAAAACCCCCAACAGTAGGCATTATAACCAGATGTAATTAAAATAGCAAACAACAATGAAATCTGTAAAGTCTTTTTCATAATTACGATGTTCAATGTTTTAAATATACAGCTATTTATCTGATGCCGTTTGTAACATTAAACCATTGCTTTACCTTTTGGTTTCATCCTCATCAATATCAGTAACGCCGCCGCTCACCGTAAACTTCATGGTTTGTGCTGCGCTGATATTCTCAATTAACCGTATTCGGCTTTTGGGTATAACATATACATTACCTGCAATTGAATAAGCCATGGGCACGTACACAGTAACGTATTCATTCAGTCCAAAATCCTGCATATCTTCCCGGGTAATAAAACCAAAGCGCCACACATCATTATCATCTACATTGGCAAGTACATGTTTTGTAAATTTTTTATTTTCTCCGGCAAAAGCCTCAAAAAAATCTCGGGTGGTTGAGTATATATGTTTAATACCGGGCGTTTTTTCAAGGAGTCTGTCAAAAAAACTTAGAAACCGGCTCGTAATAAAAAATGAACTGAAGTAGCCAATGGTTATTAAAAAGAAAATAATTACCACAAAACCGAAGCCATAATTTCTTACCTGTACTATACCCTGTGCATCAGTATAAGTAAATATGGGAATTAACCCATCAATAGACGACACAGCCCAATATATAAAATATGCCGTAATAGTGACAGGACCTAAAATCAGCAGGCCTTGTAGAAAATATTGAAGCATTTTCCGGTAGTCAAATGTCTTTTTCATAATTATATTAATTAAGATAACAAAGATAATTGTTTACAAAGGCATCGCCGGCTCATACTTTAAGCGAAAAAACGTATGCTGTACATTAATAAAATGTTATCAAATCAAAAAAAAGTTGCGGAAACTTTGGTTACATTAAAAGTTTCCTTAGTTTTGCACCCGATTATGACAGAGCTAGATACAAAACAAAGAATACAGCAAGGTGCACACGACCTGGTGATGCAGTATGGCATACGAAGTGTAAGTATGGATGATATAGCCGCAAACCTCGGCATGAGTAAAAAAACCATTTACCAGTATTTTAAGGATAAAGACGAATTGGTGGAAGCAGTGGTAGATGGTGTTATTGATACAAATCAATGTATCTGCGACGCTGATAAAGCCAAAGCTGACAATGCTGTACACGAAATATTCCTGGTAATGGAAATGATGGTAGATATGTTTAAAACAATGAATCCTTCTATTCTGTTTGATATGCAGAAATACCACCCATCCGCATACAAAAAATTTCAAAAACACCAAAACGAATATTTATACAACACCTGCGTAGAAAATATAGAGCGTGGTATAAAAGAGGAATTATTCAGGCCGGAGATAAATATAAATATTATGGCCAGGCACCGGGTAGAAACGATGCTTATTGCCTTTAATCCGGAATTTCAGCGTGCGGTTAAAGAAAGTCTGCTGGCCATTGAGGAGGAAGTTATTATCCACTACCTATACGGCCTTGTATCAATGAAAGGCTATAAAGTGGTGGCAAAATACATGGAACAAAAAGAAAAAACTTTAGTAAAAAAATAAGAAGAAAAACTGTTGTGATGAAAAAAATAAGGACCTATAGTCTGTTTGCAATTTTGCTTTTAAGCACAGCCCTAGGGGTAAATGCTCAAAAGGTTAATTCATTTTCGCTGCAGCAGGCAGTTGATTATGCAAGCAAAAATTCAGTTCAGGTAAAAAATGCGCTGCTGGATATTGCTATCCAAAAGCAAACTAACAGGGATATTACCTCAATTGCTTTACCGCAGGTTAATGGCAATGCTTCCGTTACAGATTACTTGCAAATACCTACTACACTGCTGCCGGGCGAAATTGTGGGGCAACCCGCTGGAACCTTTGTACCAGTGAAGTTTGGCACTAAATGGAATACAAATGCCGGTCTCTCTTTAAGTCAGCTTGTATTTGATGGCCAGGTTTTTATTGCACTAAAAGCACGCAACGCAACTATTGATTTACAAACAACTGTAGCACAGATTACGGAGGAAAACATAAAAGCGAATATTTACAAAATATATTATCAGCTTGTGTTGAGCAAAACACAAATTGATTTGTTAGATGCAAATATTGATAGATTAAAGAAACTTAATCGTGATGTAACTATTATGTACGATAATGGTTTTACAGAAAGAGTAGATATTGATAAGCTTACTGTTCAGGTTGCAAACCTGCAAACGGAAAAGCTGAAAGCGCTTAACATGATAAAAAATGGCTACGCAGGATTAAAACTATTAATGGGCATGCCTGTTAAA
>JBBQPX010000413.1:0-2942 GCA_038216775.1 Chitinophagales bacterium | reverse complement strand
ACATGCAGGAAAAATCCAAATAATAAGAGTGAGCACAGCAAGCCTTATTCCTCCTCTTTTATAGCCAATTAATGTTAATGTTTGTGTGGAAGATGCGCCAGGCAAAAGCTGACAAAAGGAAATATATTCCATCAACTCTTCTTTTGTAATATCTCTGCGCCTGTCAACAAATGTTTTTAAAACCATTCCGATATGACCCTGTGGACCGCCAAAAGCCGAAATGCTATGCAGAAATACTGCCTTTAAAAATGGTATATGCCTTAGCAGTTTTTTCAATAATAATATTTGCAATTAATAAAAAAGCGAACTATTAAAATTCTAAAAATTTAATTATGCCTTTAAACCAATCTCTCTTAACCTTTCATCTAAATATTCTCCGGCAGTAATATCTTCATATATTTTTGGATGAGTATCATCAATACAATTATCGAGACAACGTAAACTCATGCCTGTTTTCGGATGCAGAAAAAATGGTATTGAAAAACGTGAGGTATGCCAAAACCTCCTGGCAGGATTTACAACACGATGCGTTGTGCTACAAAGCTTATTGTTAGTTAGCCGTTGTAACATATCACCAACATTTACAACAATTTGCTCTGGCAAAGAAGTTACCGGCACCCACTCATTTTGTTTTGATAAAATTTCTAATCCGTCAGCAGAAGCTCCAACAAGTAACGTAATCAAATTAATGTCCTCATGCTGTTCTGCACGTATGGCGCTTACTGGTTCTGATGTTATTGGCGGATAATGTATTGAACGTAAAATTGAATTCCCGTTAAATACAAATTCATCAAAATAATGTTCATCAAGATTTAAATACAAAGCAATAGCCTGTAATAATGCTGTGCCCGATTTTTCAAAACCGCGGTAGGCATTCGCTATTGTTTCATCAAAATTTTCTACTTCTTTAACTAAAACATTGTCTGGATAAACTTCTTCGTTAAAATTATCTCTCGCTATCTGTCCATATTGAAAAAATTCTTTTAAATCTGGTGCTTCACTTCCTTTTGCGTGTTCTTTACCAAAACTCGTATATCCACGTTGACCAGCCATTCCGGCTATTTCATATTTCTTTTTTTGATCTAATGGTAACGAAAAAAATTGCTGTACATATCTGTATAAATCGGCAATTAAATCATCTGAAATTCCATGATTTTTTACAGCCACAAAACCTATCTCTTCGTAGGCTTTTCCCAGGCTTTGCACAAAATCACTTTTTCTCTGCGGGTCTCCTGATAAAAAATCACTTAAATCAACTGAAGGAATAGACATAAAATTTACCTTATTTTCTACGAATGTAGTTTTTGATTACACAAAATGCAAAAGATAATTACAATCCATACTGCGCACTTATCCGCAGCATTTCATCAATTGGCTTTTTTGCAGCCAAACGTAATTCCTTATCCATTAAAATTTCTGGTAATTCATATTTTAAACATAAATATAACTTCTCTAATGTATTTAATTTCATATGAGGACAATCATTACAGGCACAACTATTATTTGGTGGCGCAGGAATAAAAGTTTTATCCGGACTATTTTTTTGCATTTGATGCAAAATTCCAGTTTCAGTAGCCACAATAAATTCAGTAGCGCTGTCCGTTTTAGAAAACTTTAATAATCCCGTTGTACTACCAATAAAATCAGCTACCTGTAGCACAGGTTCTTCACATTCTGGATGAGCAATAACTTTTGCGTTAGGATGTCGGTGTTTTAGCTTTGTAATTTTTTCCAAACTAAAAATCTCGTGAACCATGCAACTGCCGTTCCATAGCACCATGTTTCTACCCGTCTGTTTATTGATATAAGCCCCAAGGTTCTTATCTGGAGCAAAAATGATAGGTTGATCCTCTGGTAAACTTTCCACTATTTTTTGAGCATTAGAGGAGGTGCAGATTATATCACTTAATGCTTTAATACCTGCCGAACAGTTAATGTAAGTGATAACCTTATGATCAGGATGCTTTTCTTTAAACAGCTTAAACAACGGCGGTGGTGCAGAATCGCTCAACGAGCATCCGGCATTTAAATCAGGTAACAATACCTTTTTGGTTGGATTAAGAATTTTTGCGGTTTCTGCCATAAAGTGAACGCCGGCAAACACAATAATATCAGCCTTTGTCTTTTCAGCTTCCTGGGCCAGCCCAAGGCTATCGCCAATATAATCTGCCACATCCTGTATATCGGGCTCCTGGTAATAGTGCGCCAGGATAATTGCATTTTTTTCTTTTTTTAATTTTTCAATTTCCGCAAACAAATCAATTGTAGGATCCAGCTCAATATCAAGGAAACCAATTTTTTCAATTTGCTGTTTTGCACTGTTAATATCTACCATAATATGTATTAATACTACTTATTTATATAATCAACTACTATTACTAGGGCTGTTAATTTGTGGAAAGAATAAAAACAGCCTTTGATGCAAAATTAAAACCTTTAGTTTATTAACGCTCATCCACAGGAAATTAACATTTATACACTTCAATGATTAGCTATTTAAAGTACAGCCCGTTAACGGATTTATAAATTAAAACATTTCTTTGTTAACAGCGGTTAGTAATTAAGCTCGTGGAAACAAAAAAAACATATAACCATTTAAGCCCTGTTGATAATGGATGTATAAAATCAGGGTTAATAACAGCAGCCCGACCCCGGTTTTACCTCCACCAAAACTTTGCGCATTTTACCCATAGTTTTCAAATGTAAAAAGCAGGGTTATCAACACAAAACTTGGATTACTAACAAAAACATGTTTATAACCCAAAAAACAGCTTGAAATTACCTAAAATAACAGATGCCTGGCAATAGCTTTCTTTTATAATACTTACCTAACCGTTATTATATATATTACCAGCTTGCAAATCCAATTTTTATATACAATTTTACCCTATTTTTGCCGTCCAAATTTAATTTAAGAAAATTATGCAAATTATTCAGAACAT